>JAFZMK010000132.1 GCA_017553285.1 Rhodocyclaceae bacterium | reverse complement strand
GCGAAAGCCTGGTACGAAAAAGCCGCCGCGCAAGGCTTTGCCGGTGCGCAGTTCAACCTCGGCGTGATGTATCGCAACGGCGAAGGCGGCGCGCAAGACTACGCGCAAGCGCACAAATGGTTCGAGCAAGCTGCCGAACAAGGCGACGCCGCCGCGCAGTTCTATCTGGGGCTGATGTACGACAACAGCGAAGGCGTGCCGCAAGACTACGCGCTGGCGCGCAACTGGTACGAAAAAGCCGCTGCGCAAGGCTTTGCCATGGCGCAATACAACCTCGGCGTGCTGTATGCCGAAGGCCAGGGCGTGCCGCAAGACTACGCGCAAGTGCGGCACTGGTGGGAAAAAGCCGCCGCACAAGGTGTCGCGCTGGCGCCGTACAACCTGGGCATGATGTACGCCGAAGGTCAGGGCGTGCAGCAAGACAAACGGCTGGCAAAACAATGGTTTGACAAAGCGTGTGACGCCGGGCTTCAGCTCGGCTGCGACGTATCCCGCGAACTCGAAGCTGACTCTTGACAGGGTTGAACAAGGAGAAAACACATGGCAAAAGTATTGCTGATTAACGGCTCGCTGCACACCGGCGGCTTCAACCAACAACTGACAGAAAAAATCGCCGCCCTGCTGGGCGAGCGCGCCGAAGTCTCCGTGCTGCACTGGGCGGACGTACCCCTGTACGTGCAAAACCAGGAATTTCCCGCGCCGCCGCCGGTCGCGCGCGTGCGCAAAGAAGTGCAGGCAGCAGACGCACTCTGGTTCGTCACCCCGGAATACAACCACCAAATCCCCGGCGGACTGAAAAACCTGACCGACTGGCTATCGCGTTCGCTGGATGCCACCAATCCGCGCGGCGAAAGCGCCATTCACGGCAAACTCACCACCGTTTCCGCCGCCGCTGCTGACGGCGGCTCGCATGTGCGCCCGCTGCTGGAAGACTTGCTGACCTTTATCCGCACCCAAGTACTGCGCGAGGCCGCCGCCGGCATCGCCATCAAACCCGCAAACTGGGCCAGCGGCACGCTGGAATGCAGCGAAGCAGAAGAAGCCGCCCTCAAGCAGCAAGCGACAGCGCTGCTGGCGCGTCTGGCGGCGGCGGGGTGAGTGCCGAAGGCGGGCGTTTTTTCTGTGTAACCCATTCCAGCCCAACGCCCCCGAATTTGCGCCGGATGGTGTTTTCTTGTCCTTGAAAGATTCTTCCTGATACGGAATCCATCATGAACGAACGCGATGAAAATGCCGTCAAAACCGCCCATGCGCAGCGCCCGCAGGCAGAGGGCGTCGACTGTCCGGTGAGCGCGGCAGACGATGGGCAAGCGCAAAGCAAAACCTTTCCGGGCGATACCGTCCCGCCGTGGCGGAGATTCCTTGCGCGGCTGCTGGATCTTTTCATCTCGTTTTGTCTGTGCGTACTGCTTTTCCTCGTGTTGTACGCCATTCCTCGCTACATGCCGGAAGGTGTGCGCTGGGAAGATTTGCAAGACGTTAGGCAGCTATTGGGGCTGCTGCTCTTTGTCATGATGACCGTTCATGCCGTGCTGTGGGAACCGGTCGCTGCCGCAATCGCCACGTTTTTGCTCAGTGTGCCCGTAGAGGTCTTGTTTCTCGCCTGCTTGGGCACGACCCCGGCAAAGTGGCTGTTTGGCATCCGGGTAGTGCATCCGGACGGCACATTGTTGTCCTTGTCCGAAGCATTCCGGCGCGCCCTTCGGGTTTTCGCGCAGGGTTTGGGGTTTGGCATACCCTTCATCGCACCGTTCACATTCCTGTTCGCCTATCGGCGGCTGACGAAAACCGGAACGACTTGGTGGGATACCGCCACCAACGCCGTGGTGCTCCACAAAAAGCGGGGCGTATTCCGCACCCTGGTGTGGGTGTGCATGGTCGGCGTTTTTGCTTTGGTTCTGCTGTTCTGCCTGTTATGGGCAGCCGTCTTCGCGCCGCTGCGTGCGCAGGCGTAGTCATACCCGTCCGCGTGGCATCATGGCAAGCGCGGCGGCGCTGAGGACGAGGGCGACGCCGAGGGCGGCGCTGGGGGCGAGGCGTTCGGATAGGCAGACGACGGCGAGCAGGACGCCGAAAGTTGGTTCCAGGGCGAGGAAGATGCCGCTGCGTTCGGCGGGTACGTCTTGCAGGCCACGGTTCCATGCCCAGGCGGCGAGCAGGCTGCATCCCAGACCGAGATAGACGATGGCGGCAATGCCGCTGGCGGACCAGCGAATCGGCGTGCCGTGGGCAAGCCACAGGGCGGGGGCGAGGGTGAGCAGGGTGCCGAGTTGCAGGGTGAGGGCGGTGTAGGCGCGCGAGCCGATTTCCATCAGCATGGGCACGGAAAGATGCACCCAGAAGGCGGCGACAATGGTGGAGACGAACACCAGGGCGCAGCCGAATACGGACACTTCGCCGCGCGGCGAGCCGCCGACGAGCAAGAAAACGCCGAGAAACGCCACCGCGCCAAGCAGCCAGATGCGGGCGCTGGCCGTTTTGTGAAAACAGTAATGTCCGACGAGGATGACCATCAGCGGAGCCAGCCCAATCATGGTGGTGGCGCTGGCGGCGGAGGTGTGTTGCAAGCCAATGAATTGGAGCAGAAAAGTGACGGGGTAGGTGAGCAGCGCCAGCAGCAGGAGCGCCTTGCATTGGGCACGGCTGAGGCGGTGATGGCGCAAAAAGCGGATGCTGGCGGGGAGAGTGCAGCAGGCGGCGATGAGCAGCCGAAAGAGGACAACCCACGCGGCATCGGCCATGGCGATGGCGTATTTTCCGGCGACAAAAGACGTGCCCCAGAGAAAGGTGGCCAGCAGCAGGTAGGGCATGGGGCGTTATCGGAACTTGACGGGGTGTTATCGGAACTCGATGGGGCGTTATCGGAACTCGGGGGGGCGTTATCGGAACTCGGTGGGGCGTTATCGGAACTCGGTGGGGTTTTTCAGGCGGTAGGTTCGGTTCCTTTTCGCGCCATCCGCCACGGCCAAGCCGCGCGCGACCAGCCGCGTCAGCAGCTTTTGCGCGCCGCGCTGCGTCAAGCCCGTGGCTGCCGCAACTTCGGGCGAGCGCACTTCCCCTTTTTCCGACATCAGCGCACACGCCAGTTTTTCCGCATCGGAAAGGTCGCCTTCTTCAACAGCGTCCCCAGACAGATTGCCGGAACTCGTCGGAGCGTTACCGGAACTCACGGGGTCGTTACCGGAACTCGCGGGGTCGTTACCGGAACTCGCGGGGTCGTTACCGGAACTCGCGGGGTCGTTACCGGAACTCGCGGGGTCGTTACCGGAACTCGTCGGAGCGTTACCGGAACTCGCGGGGTCGTTACCGGAACTTGCCGGAACTTCGCCTTCAAAGGCTTCGTTGCGGTGGAAGGTGAATTTCGTGCCGGTTGCCGTTCTGGTGTATTCGACGACGATTCCGGCGGATTGGCAGGCTTCACGAATGCGGGGGATGCCCGTGCCGAAGCTCTCGATGTCCCGGGATTTGTGCAGCGTTTGCGCAATCAGCATGTTGCGTGAGAGCGAGGAATTGTCTTCGCCGGAAAGGTGCGCCGCCGGGTCTTGCCCTTCGATGAACCAGCCGGGATTGGTGATTTCCACGCTGTCGCTATAGATTTCGACCTGCACGCTGGCGCTGGACAGGTGGTCGCGGTGGGTGAAGGCGTTGTACAGCACTTCGCGCACGGCCTCTGGCGGCAGTTCCGGTATTTCTTCGCGCGGGCCGCTGCCACGGATGACGAAGCGGCGGCGGGTGTTCATGAGAATGTAGTGCTCGGCTTCGCGCACCAGCGCAAAGAGTGTGCCGTGTTCCTGGCGCATGTCCAGCACTTCGGTGCGGGCGTGGTTGGCGAAGATGCCCATTTTGAGGCCGACACTGCGCGAGGGGCAGAACAACACTTCGGCGGCGTTGGTGAGTTTGCCGTTGCGAATCAGTGCCAGACGGCTCAGGGCGTTTTCTGCTCCGGCATATGAGAAACGGATGCGGCCACAACTGTTGCCGCGCGCAATGTAGGCGCGCAGCTCGGCTTCGTCTACGTCCGCGACGGGGCGGCTGGATTCCCATTGATCCCACGGCACTTCGCGCGCGCGGGCGTAGAGGAACATGCGCGACAGTTCTTCCTGCGACATCTGTACGTCTGTGTCGGCGACGCGGATGTAGTACTTGCCCTTGCAGGCGTAGGGCGCTTCAAAGCCGGAAAAGGCTACGCGGATGTAGCCGCGCCCGCCGTCTTCCAGTGCTTCGATGGTGGGGTAGATGGCGGGTTTTATGCTGGTGGCGATGGCTTGCCCGAGCTGGCGCAGGGTGGTTTCCGATACGTCCTGCCCGAGCACCTCGCCGCCGTTGCCGACGCCAAAATAGAGTTCGCCGCGCCCGTGCTTGTTCAGGATGGCGGCGATGGAGACCATGCCTTCCTTGATTTCAGAGGTGGTCTTTTTGAATTCGACAAATTCGTTTTCCTGCCCGAGATTCATGCCCCGCCGCCTCCGTTGTGTGCAGGCAGCGCGCGCAGCAGCGTCTCACATTCTTCCCGCGTGCCGATGCTGATGCGCAGCCAGGGGGCGATGCGGTCGGGCTGCGTGAAGTGGCGCACGAGCACAGCGCGTTCGCGTAGCCGTTGGGCGAGTTCGGCGGCGTTGCCTTGTGGCGGGCGGGCGAAGATGAAGTTGGCGGCGGAGGGCAGGACGGTGAAGGCGCGTTGGCGCAGTTCGGCACTGAGCCATTCGCGGTTTGCCATGATGATGCGGCGGTGTTCGTCAAACCAGGCTTCGTCTTGCAGCGCGGCCAGCGCGCCGGTTTGGGCGAGGCGGTCCAGCGGGTAGGAGTTGAAGCTGTTTTTGACGCGGTTCAGCCCGGCGATGAGTTCTGTGCTGCCGAACGCCCAGCCGACGCGCAGACCTGCGCCGCCGCGCGATTTGGACAGGGTTTGCACGACCAGCACATTGGGGTGTTCGTGTAAGAGCGCCACGGCGCTCTCTCCGCCGAAGTCGATATAGGCTTCGTCGACCAGTACGACGCATTGGCGGTGGGCGTGCGCCAGCCGTGCGATGTCTGCCAGCGGCAGCAATTGACCGGTGGGGGCGTTGGGGTTGGCAATCAGGATGCCGCCGGGCAGGGCTTCGCCTGCGGCGGGCAGGAAGGTGTCGGGGTTCAGGCGCAGTTCGTCATCGAGCGCAATCTGCCGGTATGCGATGCCGTAGAGGTGGCAATAGACGGGGTAAAAGCTGTAGGTGATGTCGGCAAACCAGATGGGTTGCGGCTGGCGGAAGAAGGCGAGGAAGGCGTGGGCGAGCACTTCATCCGAACCATTGCCGACAAAGACGTTTTCCGGCTGCAAGCCGTGGCGTTCGGCCAGCGCGGTGCGCAGCGCCAGACTTTCCGGGTCGGGATACAGGCGCAGGCGCTCGTCGATGGCGTCACGCAGCGCGGCAAGCACGCGCGGCGACGGACCGAAGGGCAGTTCGTTGGTGTTGAGTTTGACGAGGTTGGCGATGCGCGGCTGTTCGCCGGGCACGTAGGGGCTGAGGTCGGCCAGCGCGGGACTCCAATAGCGGCTCATGGGCGGTGTCTCTTGC
>JAFZMK010000131.1 GCA_017553285.1 Rhodocyclaceae bacterium | reverse complement strand
GTAAGCTGGCTCATGGCGGGGGAGAGAATTTGAGAAAACCTGCAATTATAAGCGCTCGCGCCGCGTTGCAGCGGCAGTTACACTTATCGCGGCAAAACGACGGAAAATTGCACCATGAACGAAGAAGAAACCCGCCTGCGCACGCTCTTTGCCCGCTATCCCGGCCAGCCCGTGCCCACGCCCGAATGTGCGGACAACGATGGCGGCGGCACGCCTGCTGCCGTGCTGGTGCCGCTGGTGCGCCGCGCGCCGGGCTTGCAGGTGTTGTTGACCAAACGCTCGGAAGCGCTGGAACACCACGCCGGGCAAATCAGTTTTCCCGGTGGGCGCGTGGAAGCGCAAGACGCCAGCGCCGCTGACACCGCCTTGCGCGAAGCGCGCGAAGAAATCGGTCTGGCGCCCGAAGCCGTCGAAATTCTCGGCGAACTGCCGCAATACCGCACCACCACCGGCTTTTCCATCACCCCGCAGGTCGCCATCGTCACCCCGCCGTTTGCGTTGCGCCTGCAAACCAGCGAAGTGGATGAGGTCTTTGAACTGCCTTTCGCCTGCTTTTGCGACCCCGCGCACTACCGGCGCATCAGCGTCTTCGTGCCTTCGCTGAACGCAAACCGCGATTACTTTGAAATCGTCTGTCAGCAGCGCACCATCTGGGGCGCGACCGCCGGCATTCTCTGGCGGCTGGCCGGTGCGCTGCGCGCGCAGGCGGGCGTTTAGGCGCGCTCCAGCACCACCTCGGCGGCGAGGCTGGCGGCGATGAGGAGAAAGACAACGGCGCAGGTGCGGTTCAACAGCCGCAAACGACCCTCGCGCATCAGCCAGACGGCAAGGCGCTGGCCGCCGTAGGTGTAAATCAGTTGCCAGACGGTTTCGATGCAGAAAAAGCTCAGCGCAAGCACAAGGTATTGCGGCGCGAGTGGGCGGGCGGGGACGAGAAACTTGGGGAAGAAGGCAGCGAAAAAAAGGATTGCCTTGGGGTTGGAGAGCGAGACGAAAATGCCATCGCGAAACAGCCGCCAGCGGCTGGGTGCGGGCGCTGCGTCCGGGCGGTTGCCGTTGAAAGATGCGGCGGTGTTGCGCCATAGCCGCACGCCCAGCCAGGCAAGATAGGCAGCCCCCAGGAGCTTGAGCACTTGAAAGGCGCCGGGGTGGTTCTGGCTGAAATAACCGATGCCGACAAGCGAGAGGAACAGCAACAGCAGCAGCCCCGTGCTCAGCCCCGCCAGCGTCCAGAGCGTTTTGCGCACGCCGTGGTTCAACCCGGAATGAAACGCCCAGAGCATGTTGGCACCGGGCGTGGCAGAGACAAACAGCGTGCTGACGACGAAAAACAGCCAGAGCGTGAAATCCATGACAGCGAAGCGCGCGCGGGCGGCGCGCACGGGCGCGTGCGATCAGGCGAATTCGCTGGGTTCGTCGAGCAAGAAGCGGTCTTGATGCTCCATCGGCACGCCGACGCGGTGCAGGATTTGATCGCGGCTCATGTGCAGCAATTCCTGAATGGCGGCAAGATCGCTGGGCAGGGCGGGGTTGTCCCAGCCACGGTTGCTGAGGTGGCGGGCAAAGTTGCCGGCCAGACGCACGGTTTGCACGCGCGGGTTGTCGGGCAGGTTTTCCGCGTCCAGCAAGTCGACGAGCAACGAGGGCATTTCCCAGGCACGCGCCAGTTCCAGTTGCAGGTCGTTGGCGGAAAAGCCGAATATTTGCCGCTGTGCCACTTCGGTGTGCAGCGTCGGATTGGCAGCCTGCATGGCATAGACGGACTGCACCAGCGTGGGGGCAAAACACCAGCAGACAATTTCGACCGCTTCGTGCAGCAAGGCGGCGACGGTGATTTCATCCACATCAATATCGTGCCGGGCATTGGCCCAATCGCGCGCAAAATGCGCCGCGCGCCGCGCGCGCGCAATGATGCGCAACACGCCCAGCAGATGCTGCGGCTCGGTGATTTGCTCTTCGAGAACGGGTGCTTGGGTAAAAATGGTCAGGAAAGGCTGGATGCCAATCATCATGATTGCCCGGGGCAGCGTGGTGATGTCGTGATTTTGTGATTTGCGGCGGTTGTGTTGCAGGTATTGCAGCACGCGGATGGTCAGCAGCGGGTCGTTCATCACGGCGGTGGTGATTTCGCGGGCGCTGACGGTTTCGGCAACTTCTTTCTGGAAATAGTCCAGTTCTTGCGCAGTGCGCCGCAGGATGGGCATTTCCTGCTTGGAGAAAAATTCAACGTAGGCTTCAATGGAGGGCAAGGGATTGGTGAGCAACATGCGTTTTTCTCCAGGCCGGTCAAAAGGGAAGGTCTGGCGGGCATTTGTCTGGCATGATGGCGGGGCAAACACGCATAGGATGCTGCTTGCCAAAGCGGCTGTTTTTTCGCCCGCCCATGCTGCCCGCGTAATTTGCGCGTGCGACCAACATCATAACGGAGAGGAAACCCGAAATGGAAGAATTTCAGGCATATGTGATCGAAGAAAGAGACGAACAGCGTGCGCGCGGCAACATGCGGCGGTTACGCGCCGAGGCGCTGGATGCGGGCGAGCTGCTGATTCGCGTGCGCGGTTCTGGCATCAATTAAACGGGAGGCGAAAATAAAAACGCCGCCATAACAGGCGGCGAGAATGTGAAAAGACCGCCCGTAGGCGGTCTTTGTGTTGTCTGGCTCCCCGACCTGGGCTCGAACCAGGGACCTGCGGATTAACAGTCCGTCGCTCTACCGACTGAGCTATCGGGGAAAAGAGGCGCAATTTTAGGGGGGCGGCGGGCGCGGTGTCAATAGTCTGCGGTGCATTTTTGGGCGGGAGGGCGGATAATATGCAGTTTTCGTTTGTTTGCAGGGTGGTGCGTTCATGGCGCGTGCCGGGTCTTCTTCTTTGCTGCTTTCCGTGCCGGAGTTTCCTGCCGCCGGGCGGCGGCGTGCGCTGCCGTTGTGGGCGGGGTCGGGCGATGCGGCGCTGTTGTGGCAGTTGCGCGTGCGTCAGCGGCAGGCGGGCGAGACGGCACCGCTGGTGGTGTTGTGTGCGCAGGCACCCGATTGCGCGCGGCTGGAAGAAGAACTGAAATGGCTGGCACCGGATTGGGCGGTGCATGTGTTGCCGGATTGGGAAACACTGCCTTACGAGCAATTCTCACCGCATCAGGATTTGGTCTCGGAGCGGCTGGCGACGCTGTACGCCATCGGGCAGGGGCAGGCGGATGTGGTGCTGGCGCCGGTGCAGACGGCGATGTACCGCATGGCACCGCCGCAGTATCTGGCGGCGCGCACGTTCTTTCTGAAAGCGGGCGCGCGGCTGGACGTGGCGCAACTGCGTGCGCAACTGGCGCAGGCGGAATACGAGGCGGTGACGCAAGTGGTGCGTCCGGGCGAATTTTCGGTGCGCGGCGGGTTGATTGACCTCTATCCGATGGGCGCGGCGCTGCCGTTTCGCATCGATTTGTTCGATGAGACGATGGAGAGCATCAAGACTTTCGACCCGGACACGCAGCGCACGCTCTATCCGGTGCCGGAAATCCGCTTGCTGCCGGCGCGGGAATTTGCGCTCGATGAAGCCGGGCGGGCGTGTTTTCGCAGCCGTTTTCGCGAGGTGTTTGAGGGCGACCCTTCGCGCGTGCCGCTGTACAAATCCGTCTCCAAAGGCGTCGCCCCGGCGGGCATTGAGTATTACCTGCCGCTGTTTTTTGCGCAGACGGCCACGCTCTTTGACCATCTGCCGCC
>JAFZMK010000130.1 GCA_017553285.1 Rhodocyclaceae bacterium | reverse complement strand
CGTTTTCTACCCCACCCCTGTATATAACCCATTAGGGCGCAATGAATTGCGACCCTACGGTGTAGGATCGACCCGTAGGGGGCGGAGGCGGAAAGCCAAAGCGTAGCTTTGGCAGCCGGAGCCGGAAGCCGCTTTAGCGGCGACGTGGAACGATTCATCGCGCCCGCGTCATTTCCGCCGCAACCATCGGTTTTTTTCGCCGCCGTCCGTGCCGCCCACACTCCCCCAGTCACTTCGTGACAGCGTCCACGTCGCCTTCGGCTCCGACTCCGTAAAACAAAGCGATGCTTTGTTTTTCTCCGTCCCGCCGGAGTCGGAAGCCGCTTTAGCGGCGACGTGGAAGCGAATGCCAGACGCGCGCAGCGCGGCTGGCGCGCGCGTGGGGGGCAGTCTTATAGCAAAAACACCGTCGCCAGTCCGAGGAAGATGAAGAAGCCGCCGGAATCGGTGATGGCGGTAATCAGCACCGAGCTGCCCAGCGCGGGGTCGAGGCCGAGTTTGCTGAGTACCATGGGGATGGTGACGCCGGCACTGGCGGCGAGGATGAGGTTGAGCGTCATCGCCACCGTCATGACTACGCCGAGCGCCGGGTTGCCGTACAGCAGCCAGGCAAGTACGCCGAGGAAGCCGCCCCAGAGCAGGCCGTTGATCAGTGCGACGCTGACTTCTTTGCGCAGCAGGCGCAAGTAAGCGCTGTGTTCAATCTGGCCGACGGCCAGTGCGCGCACAATCAGGGTGGTGGTCTGGTTGCCGGAATTGCCGCCGATGCCGGCGACGATGGGCATGAGGGTGGCGAGCGCGACGAGGCGGGCGATGCTGTCTTCAAACACGCCGATGACGCGCGAGGCGACCACGGCGGTAATCATGTTGACGGCCAGCCACGCCCAGCGGTTGCGCAGCGAATCCCAGACGCTGGCGAAAATGTCTTCTTCTTCGCGCAAGCCCGCTTGATTGAGCAGGTCTTGCTCGGAGCCTTCGCGGATGTGGTCGACGACGCTGTCGATGGTCAGCCGCCCGATGACTTGCGCGCGCTCGTTGATGACGGGGGCGGAAACCAGGTCGTAACGTTCAAACGATTGCGCCGCTTCGTCGGCGTCGTCTTCGGGGGAGAAGTGGATGATGTTGCCGCTGCGCATGGCTTCCGAGACTTCCATTTCGGGGTCGTTGATGAGCAGCACTTCCAGCGAGAGGATGCCTTTGAGCTGGTCTTCGCGGTCGACGACGAAAATCTTGTCGGTGTGGCTGGGCAGTTCGTCAAAGCGGCGCAGATAGCGCAGCACGACTTCCAGCGTGACATCCTCGCGCACGCAGACCATGTCGAAGTCCATCAGCGCGCCGACCGTGCCTTCGGGGTAGGAGAGGGCGGCGCGCAGTTGTTGTTGTTCTTCTTCTTCGCGCGAGGCGATGGCGCTTTCGATGACTTCGGGCGGCAGGTCGTCGGCAAGGTCGGCGAGTTCGTCGGCTTCGAGGTTTTGCGCCACGGCGGCCAGCTCGTGGTGCTCCATGTGCTCGATGAGCGATTCGCGCACGGCATCCGACAGTTCCAGCAGGATGTCGCCGTCACGCTCGGGGGCGACCAGGTCCCAGATGCGCAGGCGGTCATCGAGCGGCAGGGCTTCGAGGATGTAGGCGATGTCCGCCGGGTGCAGACGCGCGACCAGTTGGTGCAGTTCGGCAAGGTGTTCGCGCTGGGCGAGGCTTGTCTGCGGCGCTTGCGCCGGTTGACCTTCGTCTTGCTGACCGCGCGCGAGGTGTTCGACAAGCTGGTGACGTTCGAGCAACGCCTGCACGTCGTGCAGGTGTTGCTGCACGTCGTCGGGGTCGGTCATCAGGGCTTGTTGCGGCTCGGTCTGCATGGGCGGGGCGGGCGGTTTGCGCTATCAGAAGTAGTTCAGGCCGAGCACGGATTTGACTTCGGCCAGAGTGCGGGCGGCGACTTCGCGGGCGGCTTCGGTGCCGCGCTGCAAAATGCGCATGACTTCGGCGGGGTCGCGCGCAAATTCTTCGCGGCGCGCACGAATCGGCGCGAGCAGCGTTTGCAGGCAGGTTTCAAGGCGGGCTTTTACCTTGCTGTCTGCCAGCCCGCCGCGCACGTAGTGGGCTTTCATTTCTGCAAGAGCGGCGCGGTCGTCATCAAAGGCGTCCAGCCAGATGAAGGCGACGTTGCCTTCGAGATGACCGGGGTCTTCGATGCGCAGGTGTTGCGGGTCGGTGTAAATCTTTTTCACCGCCTTGGTGATTTCTTCGGCGCTGGCACCGAGGTTGAGCGCGTTGCCCAGCGATTTGCTCATTTTGGCGCGCCCGTCCAGCCCCGGCAGGCGACCGACTTCGGGCACCAGTGCGCGCGCTTCGACGAGCGTTTCGCAGTGGTAGGTGCGGTTGAAGCGGCGCACGATTTCGTTGGTCTGCTCAATCATCGGAATCTGGTCTTCGCCCACCGGCACCAGCGTGGCCTTGAAAGCGGTGATGTCGGCGGCCTGGCTGACCGGGTAGGTGAGAAAACCAGCGGGGATGTCGCGCTCGAAATTGCGCAGGCGGATTTCTTCTTTCACCGTGGGGTTGCGTTCCAGCCGGGCGACGGTGACGAGGTTGAGATAGTAGAAGGCGAGTTCTGCCAGTTCGGGCACTTGCGATTGCACGAAGAGGGTGGTTTTCGCCGGGTCGATGCCGACAGCGAGATAGTCAAAGGCGACTTCCAGCAGGTTGCGGTGGATTTTCGCCGGGTTGTCCATGTTGTCGGTCAGCGCTTGTGCGTCGGCCAGCATGATGAATTGCTGGTATTCGTGCTGATAGGCGACGCGGTTTTTCAGGCTGCCGATGTAGTGACCAAGATGCAGCGGGCCGGTGGGGCGGTCGCCAGTGAGAATCAGGGGAGTGGGTGCGTTCATGGTGTGGTTTCGGGAAACGGGGGAGTGCCAGAGGCGAAAAACGCAGCGCGCGCCCGCAGGCGCGCACGCGAAGGTTTTTACTGCGCAGCGGGCGCGGCGTCCGGCGCGGGCGCGGGGGCGGCGTCCGGGGCGGGGGCG
>JAFZMK010000012.1 GCA_017553285.1 Rhodocyclaceae bacterium | reverse complement strand
TTGTGGGTTTGACCAAGCTGGATTTCGGGATACTTTTCCAGCAGACCGCTGGCGGTGATGGCTTGTTCCAGCGTGCTACCTGCGGGCAATTCCAGCGCGACCAGTTCGGCGCGCCCGGACAGGGCGTAGAGCACTTCAACGTGAATGGGGGCAGAATCCGTCATGGCTGTGCGGGGCGGTAGAGTGCGCGGGCGCGTTTGACGAAGGCGTCCACGAAGGTAGTGACAATATGGTTGAACACCGGGCCGAGCGCCTTTTCCAGCACGCGGCTGGAAAACTGGTAGCGCAGTTCAAAATCCACCCGGCACGCCGCCTCGCCCAGCGGCGTGAAACGCCAGCCGCCTTCCAGTTGGCGAAAAGGGCCGTCGACCAGGGCGATGTCCATGCGGGTGGGGAAGGTTTTGCTGTTGCGGGTGGAAAAATGCGTCTTGATGCCGTGATAATGTACGTGGATGGTGGCGGCGGTGATGGTGTCGGTGCGTTCATGCACTTGCGCGCCGCCGCACCAGGGCAGAAACTCGGCATAGCGTTCGCACTGGTCGACCAGCGCGAACATCTGCGCGGGGGGAAATTCGATGAGGACGTTTTTGCGGACTTCTGCCATGCTTTGAAAACCCCGTGGGCGGCGGCGGCGAAGGAAAGCGCCTCATTGTATCGCGCCACCGGGCGCTTTGCCGCGCCGGGGCATAATTTGTGAATTTGCAAAAGAACGGTAGCACTATGAGCATCATCGAAAATCGCAAGGCGACGCACGATTATTTCATCGAAGAACGCTTCGAGGCGGGCATGGCGCTGGAAGGATGGGAAGTGAAAGCCATCCGCGCCGGGCGCGCCAACATCAAGGAATCCTACGTGCTGGTGAAAGACGGCGAGGTGTTTTTGTTCGGGATGCACATTGCGCCGCTCATCAGCACGTCTTCGCATGTGAAGCCCGACCCGACGCGCACGCGCAAGCTGCTGCTGCACGCGCGCGAAATTTCGCGTCTCATCGGCAAGGTAGAGCGCGCGGGCTACGCGCTGGTGCCGCTGGATTTGCATTTTTCCAAAGGGCGGGTGAAGCTGAACATCGCGCTGGCCAAGGGCAAAAAACTGCACGACAAGCGCGAGGACGAGAAAAAACGCGAGTGGCAGCGCGAGAAGGCGCGGCTGATGCGCAACGGCTAAGGCGCGGCGCGGCGCGCCATTTCAAACAGGCAGACGGCAGCGGCGGCGGCAACGTTGAGCGACTCCATCCGCCCCGGCATGGGAATGGTGAGCGGGTGCGTGGCGCGCGCCGCCAGTGCAGGCGAAAGTCCCGCGCCTTCGTTGCCAAACAGCCAGACAAGCGGGCGCGTGGACAAATCGGTCTGCCACAGGCTGCGGGCGCCGGTGGCGAGCGTAGTGGCGAGAATGGCACCATCAAAATCGGCAAGCCAATCGTGCACGTGCGCGTTTTCGGTCAGTTGCGGCAAGCAAAAGTGCGCGCCCATTGCCGCGCGCAGCACTTTGGGCGACCAGACGCGGGCGCAGCCGGGCGTGCAGTGCACGTGGTCAACGCCCGCAGCGGCGGCGGTGCGCAGCAGCGTGCCGAGGTTGCCGGGGTCTTGAATCGCCTCCAGCACGACCGTGACCGGTGCGAACTGCGCGGGCAGCGGCTGCGGCGCGGGCGTGCGCAGCACGGCGAGGATGCCGGTGGGGTGTTCGACGGGGCTGATATGGCGAAAGACGGCCTCAGCGAGCATGGTGCACGGCAGGTGCGCGGCGCGCTGGCAGATGGCGGCGATTTCGGGCTGCGCCGCGCGGGTTTCCTCCAGCAGCAAATGTTCGACGGGCTGCCCCGCATCAAGCGCAGCGGCAATCAGGTGCGCGCCATCGAGCAGGGTCTGCCCGCTTTCCTGGCGCGCCCGCGCACTGCCCGCCAGCGCGTGCCAGTGGCGCACGCGCGCGTTTTGGCGGGAGCGGATGGGGTTGCCGTCGCTCATGCGCGTTCCCCGAACAAGTCGGTTTCCGGGCACACTTCGCGCACCGGGCGGAAGCTGCGGCGGTGGCAGGGCAGGGGGCCGAGGCGGCGCAGGGCATCGAGATGCTCAATGGTGGGATAGCCTTTGTGACGGTCAAAGCCGTAGTCTGGATGGGCGGCGGCAAGGGCGAGCAACTGCGCGTCGCGCGTGGTTTTCGCCAGAATGGAGGCGGCGGCGATGGCGGGGTCGGTGGCGTCGCCCTTGACGATGGCGCGCGTCGGCCAGGGCAGGGCGGGGCAGCGGTTGCCGTCGATGCGCGCCTCAATCGGGCGAATGTGTGCGGGCAGGTTGGCGGCGGCGCGCTGCATGGCCAGCATGGTGGCGTGCAGAATGTTCAGGCGGTCGATTTCGGCAGGCGTGGCCTCACCAATCGCCCATGCCAGCGCGTCGGCGCGGATGCGCTCTGCCAGCCGTTCGCGGGCGTGTTCGCTGAGTTTTTTGGAGTCGTTCAGCCCGGCAATCGGGCGCGCCGGGTCGAGGATGACGGCGGCGGCGACGACGTTGCCGCACAGCGGCCCGCGTCCGGCCTCGTCAATGCCGCAAATCAGCGCTTCGATGGGCGTCATGATGCGCGCTTGCTCATGCCGCGCAAAATCGTGCGGGCGGCGACGATGCCCGTGCGCACGGCGGCTTCCAGCGTTGCCGGATAGCGCGGGTCAAGATAATCGCCGGCCAGAAAGACGCCGGGCATGGGCGTGCGGATGGGCGGGCGTTCAAATTCGGGCAGACAGGCGAAGGTGGCGCGCCGTTCGGTGACGGTGCGCGCCCATTTCGGCGGCGAGAGCGGGCGATCCAGCTCGCGGCGCAGTTGTTGCCAGACGGCGGTGGTGTGCGCTTCGGCGCTGGCCGGTTCCGAGGCGCTGGCCACCAGCGCCCACAGCCCCTGGGGGTCGCCAAAGGCGCTGCGGTCAAACAGCCATTGCGCCGGCCCCTGGGTGAGCGCGAGGATGGGGTGCGGCGTGCGCCAGTCGGCGCCGGGGTGAAACCAGGTGGTGCTGATGGGGCGGTATTCGATGTTCTGGATGCGTTTGACCAATTCCGGATATTTGGGCAGCAGCGGTGCCAGCAGCGGTTCGACGTGATAGGGCGCCACGGCGATAATCAGGTGGCCTACGCGGGTTTCGATAAAGCCGGTGCCTTCCAGCATGAAACCGCCTTCAGACAGCGGGCGGATGGCCTTGACGGTGGCGCTGACATGCACGCGCGCGCCGTGGCTGCCCAGAAAACGCGCCGCTGGCACGGGGAAGAGTTCGCTCAAATCGCAGCGCGGCACGAGAAATTCGCTGGCGGGGGCGGCAGCGCCCAGACTGTCTTGCAAGACGTGCTGGAAGGTGTGCGCGCAGGCTTCTTCGGGGCGCGTGTTCAGCGCGCTGATGCACAGCGGATGCCAGAGCAGACGGTTCAGGCGCTCGGGCTGGCGGGTGTAGGCGAGCAGTTCGGTGACGCTGCGCAGCGGCTCAGGCAGCGGACGTTTGCGGCGCAGCAGGCGCATCAGGCGCAGACAGGCCAGACGTTCATTCCAGTCCAGCCCGTGTGCGCGCCACAGCCCCAGCGCCAGATGCCAGGGCGCGGGCGCGCGGGCGGCCAGAAAGTGCAGTTCGCCGCTGGCGGTGCGCAGTTCCAGCGCTCGGCGCTCCAGCACGCGCGGTGGTACGCGCAAAAAGCGCATCAGGCGCAGCAATTCCGTGTATGCGCCCAGCAGCAGGTGCTGACCGTTATCCAGCGCGTAGCCATCGGTATGCACGCAACGCGCCCGCCCGCCCAGCACGGTGGAACGTTCCAGCACCACGGCAGGCACGCCGTGGCGGGTCAGTTCCACCGCCGCAGCCATGCCGGCATAGCCGCCGCCGATGATGCCTACGGGCAGCTTGCAGACGTCGGCATGGACGAAGGAAGAGGTGCGAGGAGTCATGATTCAGGCAATCAGAAAGCGGGCGGCGACGGTCAGTTTTTGCAGGGTGGACAGGCGCACGCGCTGGTGCAGTACGGCGAAATCTTGCGCCGCAATTTTATCCAGCAATGCGCGGTAGAGTGCGCCCATCATCAGCCCCGGGCGCTGCGCGGCGCGTGCGCTGGCGGGCAGCGCGGCAAGCGCTTGGTCGTACAGGCTGCGCGCGCGCGCTGCCTCGTCTTGCAGCAGCGCGCGCAGCGCCGGGCTGGGCGTGGCGGCGGTCAAGTCTGCCTCTGTCACGCCGTGCGCGACCATGGCATCTTGCGGCAGATAGAGGCGAGCGCGCTGCCAGTCTTCGCCCACGTCGCGCAGGATGTTGATGCGTTGCAGCGCCAGACCGAGCAGACGCGCATAGCGCAGCACGGCATCATCGACCGTGCCAAAAATGCGCGCCGCCAACAGCCCCACGGCGCTGGCGACGTGGTAGCAATAGTCTTCCAGCGCCTCGCTATCGGCAAAGCGGCGCGGCGGCGGCAAGTCCATTGCCATGCCGTCGAGAATTTCCAGAAAATGCTGTTGCGGCAGCGCATAACGCGGGCAGACCTGGGCGAGCGCCGCGCCTACCAAGGTTGCGGGCGTGCCGCCATAGACGCGGTCAATTTCCGCGCGCCATTCTTGCAGTTGCTCGCGCGCCGTCGGCGCATGTTCGGCTTCGTCGACGATGTCATCGACCAGGCGGCAAAACGCATACAGCGCCGTGAGCGCCTCGCGCCGGGGCGCTTCCAGCAGGCGGAAGGGCAACAGAAAGCTGGAACCACTGCGGCGGGCAATCCGGCGGCAATGTGCAAAAGGGCTTTCTGTCATGGCGGCGGCGGGCGGGTTTATTGTGCCGTTTGCGCCTCGGCGCGGCAGGCTTCGGCGACCAGATCGAGTTTTTCCATCAGCAGGCGGTCGCTATCTTCTTCGGGGTTGTCGGTCACCAGCAGTTTGTCGCCGTAAAAGATGGAGTTTGCCCCGGCGAGGAAACACAGCGCCTGCGCGGATTCGGGCAGGTCGGAACGCCCCGCTGACAGGCGCACGTAACTTTTCGGCATGGCGATGCGCGCGCAGGCGATGGTACGGACAAATTCCGTCCAGTCCAGCGTTTGCGCGTGTTCCAGCGGCGTGCCGGGCACGCGGATGAGCTGGTTGATGGGCACCGATTCGGGCTGCGGGTCAAGGTTTGCCAGCGAAGCGATAAAGGCAGCGCGCTCGCGTCGCGTCTCGTTCATGCCGATGATGCCGCCGCAGCAAATCTTGATGCCGGCTTTGCGCACCTTGCCCAGCGTGTTGATGCGGTCTTCGTGGTCGTGGGTCTGGATGATGTCGTGATAGCGCTCAGGCGCGGTATCGAGGTTGTGGTTGTAGTAATCCAGACCGGCATCTTTGAGCGTCTCGGCCATGCCGTCTTCCAGCATCCCGAAGGTGCCGCAGGTTTCCAGACCCAGTGCTTTCACGGCGCGGATGATTTCGGCGACCTTTTCCACATCGCGCGGCTTTGGCCCGCGCCATGCTGCGCCCATGCAGAAACGCGAAGCGCCGCGCGCCTTGGCGATTTTGGCCTTGGCGACGATGTCTTCGACGCACATCAGCCCTTCTTTTTCCACGCCCGTGCCGTGGTGCGCCGATTGCGGGCAATAGCCGCAGTCTTCCGGGCAGCCGCCGGTCTTGATGGAAAGCAGGCTGGAGAGCTGGATTTCGTTGGCGGGGAAGTTTTCCCGATGCACTTGCGCGGCGCGCAGCACCAAATCCAGAAACGGCATCTCGAAGAGTTCTTCAATCTGGCACACGCGCCAGTATTGCGCGCGCGGGTGCGGCGTGTGCGAGTAAGTTTTGCGGCGCTTGAGGCCGTGGGTATCGATGGGGGCGGGATGGTTCATGTCAGAAAAACGGTTGGCAAACCGGCGCAAAAAGTCCGCATTTTCGCACCGCTGCCGCAGCAAGAAAAGCGCACTGTGCCTCACTGGGCGCTTTGCAGGTGTTCGACCATGAGTTGCAAACGACTCTGGCCGTTGTATTCGTTGGCGTCCAAGCGGTAGACGGCGTGTACCTGCGCGGGCATGGTTTGCGCGTGGTTGAAACAGATGGCGTCCAGCGGCTGGGTTTCGCCTTCGGCAATCAGTTGCAGTTTGAGGTGACGGTCTTTGACCAGACGCTGATGGGCGATGGTGAAGCGGTCGGCAAAGCGCGGCGCGGGGAAGTTTTGCCCCCAGACTTGCGCGTCCAGCAAATAGGCGGTATCCAGCGAGCGCCAGCCGCCTTCCAGCGCGCCGTCGGTTTCGATGCGCGCTTGCAGCGCTTCGGCGGGCAGCAGTTCGGCGCAGGTTTCCTGCCAGATGTGGCTGAAGCGCTCAAAGTCGGCTTCGCGCAGGGCAAGCCCGGCGGCCATGGCGTGCCCGCCGAAGGTGAGGATGAGGTCGGGATGGCGTTTGGCAACAAGGTCGAGCGCATCGCGCATGTGCAGCCCGGCAATGGAGCGCCCCGAGCCTTTGATAAGACCGCCTTCGGCGCGCGCAAAGGCAATGGCGGGGCGGTGATAGCGCTCACGCAGCCGCCCGGCAACAATGCCGATGACGCCCGGGTGCCAGTCGGCTTCAAACAGGCTGATGGTGCGGGATGTGCCGGGGTCGAAGTCTTGCAGGCGGGCTTCTGCGGTCTCTTGCATGGTGCGTTCAATATCGCGCCGCGCGCGGTTGTGTTGTTCCAGCGCGCGGGCAAGGTTGAGCGCGGCGGCAGCGTCATCGGTGAGCAAACATTCAATGCCCAGACGCATGTCGTCCAGCCGTCCGGCGGCATTCAGGCGCGGGCCGGCGGCAAAACCGAGGTCAAAGGTGGTGGCGCGCTCTGGCGCGCGTGCGGCAATGGCAAAGAGCGCGCGCAAGCCCGGCTGCATCCGCCCTGCGCGGATGCGCTTCAAACCTTGCGCGACGAGGATGCGGTTGTTGTGGTCCAGCGGCACCACGTCGGCGACCGTGCCCAGCGCGACCAAATCCAGCAGACGCGCAAGATTGGGTTCCGGGCGCTGGCGAAAATGTCCGCGACGGCGCAGTTCGGCGCGCAGCGCGAGCATGACGTAAAAAATCACGCCGCACCCGGCCAGCGCCTTGCTGGGAAACGCGCAGCCGGGCTGGTTGGGATTGACGATGACGTCGGCATCGGGCAGCGTGTCGGCGGGCAAATGATGGTCGGTGACCAGCGTGGCGATGCCCCGGCTGCGCGCCAGCGCGATGCCTTCAAAACTGGCGATGCCGTTGTCGACGGTAATCAGCAGCCCGGGCGCGCGGGCGGCGGCCAGTTCAACAATGGCAGGACTTAGCCCGTAGCCGTGGCGCTGGCGGTCGGGCACGATGTAGTCCAGATGTTGTGCGCCCATCGCGCGCAGGGCGCGCAAGGCGATGGCGCAGGCGGTGGCGCCGTCGCAGTCGTAATCGGCAACGACGAGGATGCGCGTCTGCGCGGCGATGGCATCCGCCAGCAAGCGGGCGGCGCGCTGCGCATTGAGCAACGCCTCGGGCGGGGTGAGCGCGCTGAGCCGTTCATCCAGTTCATCGGCACGGCACACGCCGCGCGCCGCATACAGGCGCGCCAGCAGCGGGTGCGTGCCGCTGGCGGTGAGGGTTTCAACAGCGCGCACGGGCGCGCGGCGGGCGGTAATCTGCATGATGGGGGTTAGTCTGGAGAGGGGTGGCGGCGACCCGTCAGCCCGGTGGCTTCTTCCAGCCGACGCGGTTTGCGCCAGAAGCTGAAACGGCGCGCGCGGCGGTCAAAAGCAAAGGCGAGGCTGAAGCGCTCGCCGGGCGCGAGCAAGCGCAGGGCGCGGATCTGACCTTGCGCCAGCGCGCGCAGGGCAGGGGCGAGCCAGTCTTGTTCCAGCCCGACGAGCGCCTGCTGCCAGCGCGCCAAATCCAGTTCCATGGCAGGACGGCGCAGGCGCGTGAACATCACGCACACATCGTCCGCCAGCGGCAGCACGTCGCGCAATGCTCGCACGGCTTCGGCGGGAACCTTTGCGGCGCGGCACAGGCCACGGGCGAACGGTTCTTCTGCCAGCACGCGCGGCGCGGGTGGCTGCGCGGCAGGCGGCGTGCCTTGCGCCGTGCCCCAGAACCAGAGGCTGTTGACGGCAAGCGCGCCGCGCGCGCGCCGCGCCTGATTGACCGGATGCGCGTGCAAACACATCTGCAATTCGTTGCCCAGACGGTTGTAGCGCGCGGCCTCTTCACCGTGCGGCAAAAAGCCAGTGATGTTGCGACCGATTACTGCGTCCAGCGCGGTGAATTGCACGTGCGGCGCGGCGGGCAGGTGCAGATACCAGCGTTGCGGGTGCGGCGCTTCCAGACGCAGACCGGGCAGGTCTTCTTGCCGGGCGAGCAGTTCGTTGAGCGCGGCGAGCAGGGCGCGCACTTCGTCGTCCTGCAACTGCAAATGCGCGGGCGAGGAAAGCAGCAGATGCTCGTGCGCCATCGCCAGATGCACCGGGTCGGCGCACAGCA
>JAFZMK010000129.1 GCA_017553285.1 Rhodocyclaceae bacterium | reverse complement strand
GGCGTGGAAGCTGGTGGCCAGGGGCAGAATCGAACTGCCGACACGCGGATTTTCAGTCCGCTGCTCTACCAACTGAGCTACCTGGCCGTTTGGAGAAACGCGCAATCTTAGCGGTTTTGGCGGATTTGTCAAGATGGCGCGGTCTCGCAGGTCAAAAGGCGTATTGTTGCTGCCAGTGTTCGCATAAGGCTTCCAGTTGCTGTTCAACCGCTTGCGATTGCCGCACATCCAGCGCATCCAGCGCCTGTCGGGCGCGAAGCTGCAAGGCGGCCAGCTCGTCTTGCAGCTCTTCGCCAAGACTGTCTGCCAACAACTCGTCCAGCAGCTTCGCAATGGCGATGGTTGCGATGGTTTCACGGTCAAGACCCAGATCGTCGGCCAGGCGGAAGACTTCTGCAAACTCGTCCCAAAGCGCTGCGTCCTTCAGCAAGTCCAGAATGCGCGAGCCATCCAGGCAGTCCGGCTCGCTGGCAATCAAGGCAAGGAGACGGCGCAGCGTGTCCGGAATGTCCGAAGTGGGTGCAGGCGCGGCGACCGCGCGGCAACAGCTTCTTACTACGACGGAATCCATGCTCACCTTTCTGCGCGCCCTGCTCGCCTTGGTGCTGGCCGTCCGATGCAAGGGCGTCCCTTCGGAGATCAGTAATCTGACCGCCCTGCTATCTTGGGTGCTGGCCGTCCCGCCCCAGCCTGCGGCCAGTGTGTGCGGTACTTTTCGGAGCGACGGCATGTCCTGCGCTTTTTCACCTTCCGCGCGTTCGGCGATGACCAGCCAGTTGCTCCACGGGCTGACCAGTTGATAGCGCAGCGCAGTTTCTGTTCCCGCCGCCTTGTCCAGCGTTTTCAGGCGCTCCGCCGCCGCAAGCCGAGCGACGGTCGAGTGCTCCGGCTGCGCCGATGCGCGGGCGGCAAGCGGCAATTCCAGCGTCGTGACTTCGCCTTGCTCCGTCTCGACTTCCAGCGCCACCGCGCCATTCAGCGCCGTCGCGTCAAACTGCGCGCAGGCGATGACGGTGTCGCCCTCATACACCGCGCCCAGTTGGGCGGGCACCGCGCCTTGCGCGCCTTCGGGCCAGCGGATAGTGGCACGGCGGGCACGCGGGGCGCGCATCCGTTCAAAGTGCCGCAAGACGCGCTCTGCCATGCCTTCGCATGGCGAGACCAGCTCGCAAGCGCCGCCCGTGCGGGTAGCCAGTTCGCGCATAAAGGCTTCGGACACCGCACTGCCCACGCCGACCGTGAAAACCCGGTGCCCGGACTGTTTCGCCGCACGGACGACCGTTTGCCAGTCATAGACTTCGCCGTCGGTGATCAAAAACACGTCCGCCGGCTCTTCCGTGCCCAGTATGGCGTAAGCCTCTTGCAAGGCGGCGCCGATTTCCGTGCCGCCTAGGTCTGCGTCCAGCGCCTTTGCAAAGCGCCGGGCGCGGGCGAGGTTTTTTTGGTTGCAGGGCAGCGCGTGGTTGGCAAACACTTTGGTCGTCGAACCAAAAGCGACCATCGTCACGCAATCGTGCGGCTGCATGGATTCCAGAATGCCTTCCAGCGCCTGTTTCGCCTGCGCCATCGACTCGCCGGACATGGAGCCGGAACAATCGACCACAATCGCAAGATTCAGCGGGTGCGGTTGCTGCAAGCCGGGGAAAAACGGCTGAAAACTCGCCATCGCTGCGATGCCTTCGCCATCTTGCCCACAGAGGACAAAACTGCGCGCAGCCTGTGCCACCTTCACATTGAGGACGAAATCGCGGTCCATCACCGCCTGCTCTTGCGCCAGCGAAATCACCACTTTGTCTTGCTCGCGGTGCAACGCCACCTCATGCGACGGGCAGGCAAACTGCGCTTCACGCAGCGCGCCGCACACTTCCACACGCAGCGAAAAGCGGTTTTCCACCGTCAGCGAAACTTCCGGCGTCTGGTGCGGGGCGAAGTGCGAGCGCCCGTAGCGCGGCGCAATCGTGGTCGGCAGGAAAAAGCGAAGCCGCTCGCCCGCCCAGCGGTAGAGCATGGCGTAGCGAAATGTAATCTTCACCACTTCCTGCGGCAGCACATTGCCGACGTTCATGGTGTACAGGCCGGGTTCGGCTTCTTCCAGCATCACTGCCGCATCGCCCGCTTGCAGCGCGTCTTCGTATCGTTCTTCCGCCTGCCGTTTTTCCACCACCGTGCCTTTCAGATGCCGCGCGCCGATTTCGACGGTCAAATCCAGCAGCACG
>JAFZMK010000128.1 GCA_017553285.1 Rhodocyclaceae bacterium | reverse complement strand
TCAGGCGAGTTCATGGCGACGCTCCCGACGGCGGATGTTGGCCAGCACGACGCAGTGGTCGATCAGCGGCGCAAACAGGTTGGCAAACAGGATGGCGAGCATGATGCCTTCGGGGAAGGCGGGATTCAGCACGCGCACGACAATGGTGATGGCGCCGACCAGAAAACCGAAAATCCAGCGCCCGACGTTGGTCATCGCGGCAGAAACCGGGTCGGTCGCCATGAACATGATGCCGAAGGCAAAGCCGCCCAGCACCAGATGCCAGTACCACGGCACGGCGGTGAGCGGGTTGGCATCATTGCCAAACAGGTTGCACAGCCAGGTGGTGACAATCAGCCCGAGCACGCCACCGGCGACGATGCGCCAGGAAGCGATGCGCGTATAGAGCAGGAAAGCACCGCCCACCAGCACACACAGTTTGGACGTTTCGCCCAGCGTGCCGGGCAGGATGCCGACAAAGGCTTGCTGCCACGTCAGCCCACTGTCGGCAATCGCCGTCATGCCCGCGCTGGCGGCAAGGGAAAGCGGCGTGGCTTGCGAGATGCCGTCGACACCCGCCACCCAGACCAGGTCGCCCGAAATCGCCGCCGGATAGGCGAAATACAAAAACGCGCGTCCGGCCAGCGCCGGGTTGAGAAAGTTTTTGCCCGTGCCACCGAAAATTTCCTTGGCAAAGACCACGCCAAAACTGATGCCCAGCGCCACCATCCACAGCGGCATGGCGGGCGGCAGGGTGAGCACGAAGAGCATCGAGGTGACCAGAAAACCCTCATTGACTTCATGCCCGCGCACCAGCGCAAACAGCACTTCCCACAGCCCGCCGACGGTCAGCGTGACGAGATAGGCGGGCAGAAAATACAGAAAGCCGTGCAGCAAACAGGCGGGCAGGTTGTCCGCAGCCAGCGGCACGCCCAGCGCCTGCAACGCTGCTGCCTGCCAGTGCAGGTGTTCTGCACCGGCTTGTGCGATGGCGAGATTGGCTTGCAGGCCGGTGTTGTACCAGCCGAACAGAATGCACGGGAAGGTTGCCAGCACGACGTAGAGCATCAAGCGTTTCAGGTCGATGGCATCGCGCACGTGCGGGGCGCGCACGGATTTTTGACCGGTCGAATACAAAAAGGTGTCGACCATTTCAAAAAGCGCATAGAACTTTTCCAGCCGTGCGCCGGGCTGGAAGGCGGGTTCGATGCGGTCAAGGAGTTGTCGCAGGCTCATGCGGGCTATCCTTCCTGTTCAATCTGGCGCAGGTTCTCGCGCAGAATCGGGGCGTAATCGTGTTTGCCGACGCAGACGAACGAACACAGGGCGAGGTCCTCTTCGTCCAGTTCCAGACAGCCGAGTTTCTGCGCCATTTCGGTGTCGCCCACCAGCAGCGCGCGCAAAAGCTGCGTGGGCAGAATGTCCAGCGGCATGACTTCTTCAAACACGCCGGTGGGCACCATGGCGCGCGCGCTGCCGTGTTGCGCGGTGCCCAGCGCCAGCGCGCGGCGCGGGCGGGGCAGGAAAATGTTGAGCAGCGAAAAGCGGTTGCCCGCCACCGGGTTGCACCAGCCGAGAAAATCGCGCGGCGCTTCATCGGGCAGCAGCGTGATTTGCTGGTGATAGCGCCCCAGAAACGCGACTTGCCCGCGCGCCATGCGCCCATCGAGCGCGGAACCGGAGAGCACACGCAGCGCCGCGCCGGTTTGCTGCACTTCGCCGTGCAGCAGTTCATCCAGATTCGCGCCCAGACGGGTGCGCAGCAGGCGCGGACGCGCCGCGCCCGTGCCGCCGAGTGCGACGATGCGCTCCACCGGCAAACGCCCCGTGCAAAAGAGCTGGCCGATGGCGATAACGTCTGCGTAGCCGATGTGCCAGACGGTGCGCTGTGCGCTGGCGGGGTGCAAAAAGTGAATGTGCGTGCCCACCAGCCCGGCAGGGTGCGGACCGGTGAAAGTGGCGGTTTTTACGTTGGCGGCGAGGTTTTCCCACGCCGCCTGTTTGCCTGCGGGCGAAGTGCATACCCAGATGGGCATCTCGCCCAGCCGCGCCAGCACGCGCAGACCGTGGACGAAGGCGTCCCCCAGTTCGGGCTGCGCGAGGACAAGCGCCGGGTCAGCCGCCAGCGGGCGGGTGTCGATGGCGGTGACGAACAGCGCCGCTGGCAACGTGTCCGGCGCGGGGATTTTGCTGAACGGGCGGGTGCGAAACGCCGTCCATAAACCGCTGGCAAGCAGGGTTTCGCGCACCGTCTCGGCACGGAGCGCGGAAAGTTCCTCCGCTTGGTAAGCGGGGAAGGTCTCGAAGGTTTCTTCTTCGTCCCGTTCAATGACCACCGAGAGCAGCTTGCGCCGCTCGCCGCGATGGATGGCGACGACCTTGCCGCCCGCAGGCGCGGTAAAACAAACCTGCGGCCATTGTTTGTGCGCAAACAAGGTTTGCCCGCAGCGCACGGCATCGCCTTCGCGCACGCGCAAGGCAGGTTTCAGGTCAACATAATCTGCGCCCAGCAGGGCAACGTGGCGCACCGGGCGGGCGGGTTCAATTTGCGCTTGCGGCGCACCTGCCAGCGGCAGGTTCAGTCCTTTCTTGAGTACGAAGTGCATAGGCGGGCAAATCCGGAATCGGGACAGCGGCGAACGTGCGGCAATTTTACCTGCGCACGGAAGGCTGCCATTGGCAAAATCGCGGTTTTCTTGATTTTTGCCCGCCTGTGCGCTGACAGAGGGCGCGAGGATTCTGTTAGGCTTGCCAGCCTTGTTGAGGAAAACGGGTCTTTCCCATGAGCGATTCGCAACTTGTCAAAACCGCCGAAGATATTGCCCACATGCGTGTAGCCTGCCGTCTGGCCTCCGAAGTGCTCGACGAACTGGCTGATGCCATCCGCCCCGGCGTGACCACGGCGGAAATTGACCAGCTCGCCGCCGAATGTATGCAGCGCCAGGGCAGTGTGTCCGCCACCATCGGCTATCAGCCGCCGGGCTATCCGCCCTATCCGGGGCATGTGTGCACCTCGCTCAATCATGTTGTCTGCCACGGCATTCCGGGGCCGAAGGCGCTGAAAAAGGGCGACATCATCAATATTGATGTCACCGTCATCAAAGATGGCTACCACGGCGACACCAGCCGCATGTTCATCGTCGGCGGCGAAAAGGCCGGCAGCATTCTCGCCCGTCGGCTGGTGGCGATGACTTTCGAGAGCATGTGGCGCGGCATTGCCTGCGTGCGTCCGGGCGCGCGGCTGGGCGATGTGGGGCACGCCATCCAGCAGTTTGCCGAAGGCAACGGCTTTTCCGTGGTGCGCGAATATTGCGGTCACGGCCTGGGGCGCAAGTTTCACGAACCGCCGCAAGTGCTGCACTATGGACAGCCGGGCACGGGGACGCGCTTGCAGGCGGGGATGATTTTCACCATCGAGCCGATGCTCAACGCGGGCAAACGGGAAATTTCCACGCTGCCCGATGGCTGGACGGTGATTACCCGCGACCGCAGCCTCTCGGCGCAATGGGAACACACCGTGCTGGTGACCGAAGACGGCGTCGAAGTGCTCACCTTGTCGGACGCCTGCCCGCCGCCGCCGCCCGAAATTGCTGCGCGCCTGCCGCAGTTTGCCGCCTGAGTGTGCCCGATGAGCGAAGCTGCGCCGTTTGTCATTGCGCCGCAAACGCTGGCCGCCTTGCGCGAAGAACTCGCCAGTGCCGAAGCGCGCCTGCGCGCCCGCTACGAAGCCCACCCCAACGCCGTGCCGCTGCTGAACGGGCGCACGCGCCAGGTCGACCGGCTGCTGGTGTGTTTGTGGCAATGCGCGCAGATGCCCGCGACAGCGGCGCTGGCGGCAGTCGGCGGCTATGGTCGTTGCGAACTCTACCCCTGCTCGGATGTTGACCTGCTGATTCTGCTGCCCGAAGAGGCGGCCTGCGACGACAGGCAAGAAGCGCGCATTGCCGCCTTCACCAACGCGCTGTGGGACGTGGGGCTGAAAATCGGTCACAGCGTGCGCACGCCGCCTCAGGCGCAGGAAGCCGCCAGCGAAGACCTCACCATCCAGACCGCCTTTCTCGAAGCCCGCCTGCTGTGTGGCAATGAAGCGCTGTTCGAGGCGTTTTGCGCCTTGCAGACGCAAGCGCGCGATGCCGCCGCCTTTTACGAGGCCAAACTGCTCGAACGCCAACAGCGCTACACCCGCTACCAAAACACCCCCTACGCGCTGGAACCCAACTGCAAGGAAGGTCCCGGCGGGTTGCGCGACTTGCACCTGCTGGGCTGGTTTGCCCACGCCGCCGGGCTGGGCACGCACTGGCGCGACCTTGCCCGCCGCCGTCTGCTCACCGCCGAAGAGACGGCGGACTTGCGCAGCGTCGAACGTTTCCTGCGTCACGTGCGCATCCGCCTGCACTACTTTGCCCGCCGCGCCGAAGACCGTTTGCTCTTCGACTATCAGGAACGCCTCGCGCAAAGTTTCGGCATCGAAGCCACCGACAGCCGCCGCGCCTCCGAAGTGTTCATGCAGCACTATTATCAGGCGGTGCGCAAGCTCACGCAGCTCAACACCATCTTGCTGCAAAACTACCGCAGCATGTTGTTTGCCGAACGTCCGGTATCGTTTTACATCAGCGAACATTTCCAGTCGCAGCGCGAACTGCTCGACATTCGCGACGAAGACGTTTTCGCCCGCCACCCCGAAGCGATGCTGGACGCCTTCCTCACCTTGCAGGAACACCCCGAACTGTCTGGCATGAGCGCGCGCACCCTGCGCGCCCTGTGGCGCGAGCGCGGCAGGATAGACGACGATTTTCGCGCCCGCCCGGAAAACCGCGCCCGTTTTTTGCGCCTGTTCCAGTCCCGCCGCGCCATCTTGCGCACCTTCCGGCAACTCAACCAATACGACCTGCTCGGTCAATACCTGCCCGCCTGGCGCAACATCGTCGGGCAAATGCAGTACGACCTTTTTCACGTCTACACCGTCGACCAGCACATCCTGATGACCGTGCGCAACCTGCGCCGCTTCACCATGGGCGAGCACATGCACGAATACCCGGAAATGACCCACCGGATGCTCACCTTCGAGCGCCACTGGCTGCTTTACGTCGCCGCCCTGTTCCACGACATCGCAAAAGGGCGCGGCGGCGACCACAGCGATCTTGGCACCGAAGATGCCCGCGTGTTCTGCGAAGATCACGGCCTGTTACCCGAAGATACCGAACTCATCGTCTGGCTGGTGCGGCATCATTTGCTGCTCTCGCTGGTGGCGCAAAAGCAGGATATTTCCGACCCCGATGTCATCACCCGCTTTGCCGAGCGCGTCGGCACCGAGCGCCGTCTCACCGCCCTGTATCTGCTCACCCATGCCGACGTGCGCGCCACCAGCCCGAAAGTGTGGAACGCCTGGCGCGAGCAGCTTTTTGAATCGCTGTACCTGACCACACTGCGCACGCTGCGCGGCACCAACGTAACGCAAGCGCTGAAACTCGATGGACGGCTGGACGAAGCGCGCCGCATCCTCGCCCGCCACGGCATTCGCGCCGGGCAGGAAATGCCGCTGTGGGAACGGCTCGATTCGCTCTACTTCATGCGTCACGACGCCGACGAAATCGCCTGGCACACCTTCACGCTGCACCAGCATTCGTTTTCCCCGCCCATTGTCAAAGCGCGCGAAGCCGCACCCGCAGGCAATTTGCAGGTGATGGTCTACACCGATGATTTGCCCGGACTGTTTTTGCGCATCACCGGCTGCTTTGGCGCCCTGGGTTTATCCATTCTGGACGCCAAGGTGCATACCTCCGCGCGCGATTGGGCGCTGGACAGCTTCTTGCTCGCCGACCCGCGCGAACGCCCCGTCGCCGAGTTGATTGACAGCGTAGAAAACGCGCTGCTCGCCAGCCTGCGGGCGGCGCACCCCCACATGCCGCAAGCCGGGCGCATTTCCCGGCAGGCGAAGCACTTTCCGATACCGCCGCAAATCAGCATCCGCCCGGACGAATCCGG
>JAFZMK010000127.1 GCA_017553285.1 Rhodocyclaceae bacterium | reverse complement strand
CAAGGCGCAGGCGGCAGCCGACGTGGACTTCAGCGATCTGGAAGAGACTTCCGAACTCTACAAGCCCAATCCGGTGCCCGATCAGGCCATCCGCAGCCAGCAGACCACCGAGAGCATCACCCGCAACGATTACGCCCGTGGCGTGCCCGGCGCGCTCACCAACCAGCCGCCGGTGCCCGCGATTGCGCCGATTACCGACCCGGACATCGAAGGCGGCAACCTCGCCGGTCTGCCCGATTCCAAACGTTCGGCGACCATCAACTACGAACTGAACCGCACGCTGCAACACGTGCGCCAGCCCGTCGGACGCCTCAAACGCCTGACCGTAGCGGTGGTGCTCAACAACCGCACGGAAAAAGACAAAAAAGGCAAGGAATACACCGTGCCGATTCCCGACGAGGAAATCCAGCGCATCACCAGCCTGGTGCGCGAAGCGATGGGGTACAACGCCGCGCGCGGTGATAGCGTCAGCGTGACTTCAGCCAACTTCGCGCAACCTGTGGAAGTAGTGGTGCCGCTGTGGAAAGACCCTGCCGTCGTCGCCCAGGGGTTGGGCTTGGCAAAATATCTGGCACTCGCGCTGGGGCTGCTGATTGTGTATCTTCTCATTATTCGCCCCCTGGTTCGCACCCTCTTCCCGGAACCGGAACCGACTCCCGAAGAGCTGCTGGAACAGCAACTGGCTGAAGCCGCCGCTGCCGCAGATGCGTTCAATACGGGCGAAGGTGAATATGACGAAGACGAAGACGGAGAGGATGTCATCGTGGAATTTTCCGGCAATACCAACCTGACCTACGAACAGCGCATTGAGCGTCTGCGCCAGATTGCGCGCGACAATCCGAAACTCATTGCCAACATCATCAAAGACTGGCTGACAGGAGAGCAGAAAAAATGAGCGATGAAGCGCTGGAAAAAAGCGCCCTGCTGTTGCTGACGCTGGGCAGTGAGGTGGCCTCGGAAGTGCTCAAAATCATGGGGCCGCGCGAGGTGCAGAAAGTCGGTGTGGCGATGGCCTCGCTGCCGCCGCAGCCGCGCGCACGTGTGGAAGAATTGCTCGACGAAGTCGACGAGCGCATCGGCGAAGGCGCGCCCATTGAGGCCGACCACGACCAGATTCGCGACATGCTCACCAAGGCGCTGGGCGATGAGCGCGCCGGGCACATTTTGTCGCGCATCATGCAGGGTTCGGACACCGCCGGCATCGAAAGCCTGAAGTGGGTGGATGCCGCCACCGCCGCTGACCTCATCCGCAACGAACACCCGCAGATTATCGCCACCATTCTGGTGCACCTGGAATACGACCAGGCCGGCGAAATCCTCAAACTCTTCCCCGACCGCCTGCGCAACGACGTGCTGCTGCGCATCGCCACGCTTGAAGGCGTGCAGCCGCAGGCGCTCAAAGAGCTGAACGATTCGCTCACCATCTTGCTCTCGGGTGCGACGACGACCAAGAAAACCGCCATGGGCGGCGTGCGTCACGCTGCTGAAATCCTCAACTTCGTCGGCTCGGCGGCGGAAACCTCGGTGCTCGACAACGTGCGCGAACACGACCCCGAACTGGCGCAGAAAATCGTCGACGAAATGTTCGTCTTCGACAACCTGCTCGATGTCGACAACCGTGGCATCCAGACCTTGCTGCGCGAAGTGTCCACCGATTCGCTGGT
>JAFZMK010000126.1 GCA_017553285.1 Rhodocyclaceae bacterium | reverse complement strand
GCGGAATAAGGCAATGCGCTTTTGCGGAACAATGCGGCGCGCGGGTTCAGGGCGCTTCGGACGCGGTGAACAGGGCGATGGATTCGACGTGCGAGGTGTGCGGGAACATGTTCGCCGCGCCGGCGCAAACGAGGCGGTAGCCTTTTTCATGCACCAGCACGGCGGCATCGCGCGCCAGCGTGGCGGGGTTGCAGGAAACGTAGACGATGCGCTGCGGGCGCACCTGTGCGCCGAGCGCCTTGACGACGGCGATGGCGCCTTCGCGCGGCGGGTCGATGAGCAGGCGGTCGAATGCGCCGCAGGCGGCGAGGCTGTCTTCGCTGGCTTCAAAGAGATTGACGGCGTGGAAGGTGCAACGTTGCGCCAGGCCGTTTTTGCGCGCGTTTTCTGCCGCGCGGGCGGTGAGCGCCTCGCTGCCTTCCAGACCGGTGACGCGCGCGCCTAGCTGGGCGATGGGCAGGCTGAAATTGCCCAGCCCGCAGAACAGGTCGCCGACGTGCTCGCCGGGCTGCGGGGCGAGCAACTGCATGGCGCGGCGCATGAGCATTTGATTGACGCCGACGTTGACCTGCGTGAAATCGTTGGGGCGAAATTCCAGCGTCAAGCCGAACTCGGGCAGGCTGTATTGCAGCGCGGGCGCATCCTGCGGGTGCAGGCGATGGACGCTGTCGACACCCGCCGGTTGCAGCCAGACCTGCACATCGTGCGCGCGGGCAAATTCGGCAAACAGCGCGTCATCGGCGGCGTTGATGGGTTCCAGATTGCGAAACACCAGCACGGTGGTGTTTTCTGCCACGGACACTTCGATTTGCGGCAGACGCTCGGCAATGGACAACGCGCCGGTGAGCTGGCGCAGCGCGGGCAGCAGGGCAGAAATTTTTGGCGGCAGGATTTCGCAGCTTTTCATGTCTGCGATATAGCTGGAACGGCGCTCGTGAAAGCCCACCAACATGCCGCCTTTTTTGGGCACCAGGCGCACGCTCAACCGCGCGCGGGTGCGATAGCCCCAGTCTGTGCCGCTGATGGCGGGCAGCAGATAGCCGGGGCGCAGGCGGGCGATGTGCCAGAAGGCATCTTCGAGCGCGCGCTGCTTGGTGGCCAGTTGCGCGCGGGCATCAAAATGCTGCATCGAGCAGCCACCGCAATGCCCGTACCACGGGCAACGCGGCACAACCCGCTGGGCGCTGGCGCGAATCAGGCGGCTGATTTGGGCTTTTTCAAACGTGGGTTTGCGCCGATAGACGGAAAATTCCACTTCTTCGCCGGGCAGTGCGGCGTCGACAAAAACGGTTTTGCCTTCATGATGCAACACGCCCCGGCCTTCCAGGTCCAGCGATTCAATGGTTCCGATGGGCATGGCGGCTTTCTCCGTAGGTGGGTGCGAGGCGGGGGCGGCAAAACAAAACGCCCAAGCGTGCAGGCTTGGGCGTCTCTGGTGTGTCTGGTCGGGGAAAGAGGATTCGAACCTCCGGCCCCTGCGTCCCGAACGCAGTGCTCTACCAGGCTGAGCTATTCCCCGAGGCGCGCAGCGCGCGTTTTAATGGTCACGCGAGTGCGCGAAAGCGGCTAATTCTAGCAGCGTGTCTTTGAAAATGGAAGCAGGCAGCGGCGCGAGCGCATCGCGCGCCGCTGCGACTTCTTCGCGGGCGGCGTCGCGGCAGGCATCCAGCGCGCCGGTGCGGTGGATGATGTCGAGCACGGTGGCGAATTCGTCGCGCCCGCCTTCCTCAATGGCGCGGCGCACGCAGGCGGCGTCTTCCGCGCTGGCGCGCTGCATGGCGAAAATCAGCGGCAAGGTGGTTTTGCCTTCGGCAAGGTCGTCGCCCAGGTGTTTGCCCAGCCGCGCTTCGTCGGAACAATAGTCCAGCACGTCATCAATAATCTGGAAAGCCGTGCCCAGGTGCATACTGAAACGCGCCAGCCCTTCTTCGACTTCGGCAGGCTGGCGACCCAACACCGCGCCCAGCCGGGCGGCGGCTTCAAAGAGTTTCGCCGTCTTGTAATGCACCACGCGCAGATAGCCTTCGCGGTCGAGACTGGCATCGTGGCAGTTGAGCAACTGCAACACTTCGCCTTCGGCGATGATGTTGGTGGCGTCGGCCAGAATTTGCATGACGCGGATGTCATCGACGCTGACCATCATCTGAAAGGCGCGCGAATAGAGAAAATCGCCCACCAGCACGGAAGCGGCGTTGCCAAACAGCGCATTGGCGGTTTGCCGTCCGCGCCGCAGTTCGGATTCATCGACCACATCGTCGTGCAGCAAGGTGGCGGTGTGGATAAATTCCACCGTCGCCGCCAGTTCGTGATGGTGCGTGCCGGTGTCATAGCCGCAGGCGCGCGCGCTCAACAGCAGCAGCGCCGGACGCAACCGCTTGCCGCCGCTGTGGATGATGTAATCGGCAATCTTGCGGATGAGCACGACATCCGAATGCAGCCGCGCGCGGATGACCGCATCGGTCGCGCGCATGTCTTCGGCAATCGGGGCAAGCAGGCTGGGAATGGACAAGGCAAAAACTCCGGCAACCCTGTGGCAAAACGG
>JAFZMK010000125.1 GCA_017553285.1 Rhodocyclaceae bacterium | reverse complement strand
GCGCAGGTTTTTGCGCATGAAAAAGAGGTTGTCGCCCGGCTCGCCGATGACGCGAATCCAGAACGGCATCACCTGCATGTAGCCGCGCGCACCGGCGCTGGAAATGGCGTATTTGCGAAAGGCGCTTTCCACCTGAATGAGGGCGAGCACCAGTTGCGGGTCGAGGCCTGCGCGAGTGGCTTCGTAGTGGATGGAAATGAGCAGTTCGTGGCGGTAATTTTCGTCAGCAATATAGCGGGCAAGGCGGCGCGACATCTCGCCTAACCAGCGTTCGCGCTCGCGCGGGTCCTTGATGCTGAGCGTGGGCGGTTTCTGGTCGCTGACCGCCGAATGCAAAGAGGCGCGCACGCTGGCGGACATCGGCTCGTACTGCTGCGCGCCGGCGTGCGCAGCGGTAGCGCACAACGCCAGCGCACAGGCAGCGGCAAGACGAAGGCGGCGGGCGCGACGCTTCACCGCCCCAGCTCCCGCAGCAGCGCGGGCACCAGCGCGCCCATGTCAATCATGCGGGCGGCTTCATCGCGCCGCCCCTGATATTCCGCCTGCCCGTTTTTCAGACCACGCTCGCCCAGCACGACGCGGTGCGGAATGCCGATCAGTTCCCAGTCGGCAAACATCACGCCGGGGCGCTCGTCGCGGTCATCCAGCAGCACGTCGACACCGGCAGCCGCCAGTTCATCGTGCAGTTTTTCGGCAGCGGCGCGCACCATTTCGGACTTGCCCCAACCCACGGGACAAATGACCAACTCAAAGGGCGCAATCTGCTGCGGCCAGATCATGCCGCGCGCATCGTTGTTTTGCTCGATGGCCGCGCCCAGAATGCGCGAGACACCAATGCCGTAGCAGCCCATTTCCATCGGCTGCAAGCGCCCGTTTTCATCCAGATATTCGCAATGCAGGGCGCTGGAATACTTGGTGCGCAACTGGAAAATGTGACCGACTTCAATGCCGCGACACAGCGCAAGCGCGCCCTTGCCGTCCGGCGACGGGTCGCCCGCCACGGCGTTGCGCAGGTCGGCAAATTCCGCTTCGGGATAATCGCGCCCCATGTTCACGCCGGTGTAGTGGTAGTCGTCTTCGTTGGCGCCGACCACGTAATCGGCCATGCCTGCCACGGCGTAATCCGCCAGCACCCGCCCGGCAAAGCCCACCGGCCCCAGTGAGCCGGGCTGCGCGCCGAAGGCGTGCGCAATGGCTTCGGGCGTGGCGAAGGTCAGCGGTTCAGCGATGCCGTCGAGTTTCTGCGCCTTGATTTCGTTCAGTTCGTGGTCGCCGCGCAGCAGCAGCAGCACGGGCGCGCGTCCGTGTTCATCGTCGGCTTCAACGACGATAGCTTTCACCGTGCGCGCTTCAGGAATCTTCAAAAACGCCGCCAGTTCCGCAATCGTTTTCACGCCGGGCGTATGCACTTTCTGCATGGTCTCGCCAGCGGCGGGACGCTGGCCGCAAAACGCCGGAGTGGGTGCCATTTCCACGTTGGCGGCGTAGTCGGAATCGGGGCAATAGGCGATGGTGTCCTCACCGGTCTCCGCGATGACGTGAAATTCGTGCGAACCGGTGCCGCCGATGCTGCCGTTATCTGCCGCCACGGCGCGAAATTGCAGCCCGAGACGGGTGAAGATGCGCGAATAGGTCTCAAACATGTTCTGGTATTCGCGCTGCAAGTCCGCGTAATCGACGTGGAAGGAATAGCCGTCTTTCATGACGAACTCGCGCCCGCGCATGACGCCAAAGCGCGGGCGGATTTCGTCGCGGAATTTGGTCTGAATCTGGAAAAAGTGGCGAGGCAACTGGCGATAGCTTTTCAGTTCGCGCCGCGCAATGTCGGTAATCACCTCTTCGTGGGTGGGGCCGATGACGAAATCGCGCTCATGACGGTCTTTCAGGCGCAGCAATTCCGGCCCGTAGAACGTCCAGCGCCCCGATTCCTGCCACAACTCGCCGGGCTGCACCGCCGGCATCAACAACTCGATGGCACCGGCGCGGGTCATTTCCTCGCGCACGATGGCTTCCACCTTGCGCAGCACGCGCAGCCCCATCGGCATCCACGAATAAATGCCCGCTGCCACGCGGCGAATCAGCCCGCCGCGCAGCATCAACTGCTGGCTGACGACTTCCGCATCGGCAGGCGCTTCTTTCAGCGTAGAGACAAAAAAACGGCTGGCGTACATGATGGAAACACTCCCGCAAACACTGGACGAAACCGCGCATTCTACCGCACAAGCCCGCGCGCGAAACGCGCCGCAAGGCGCGCCGTTGCGGGCGGTTTCGGCGGTTGTTATCATTTTTGGACAAGACCAACCTTCGCACGGGAGCACCGAAATGAAAAAACTGCTTTGCACCGCTTTGCTCTGCACCTGCATCGGCCCGGCAGCCGCCGCCAGCTATACCCTTGACCCGCACCACACCAACGCGCGTTTTGCCGCCGACCACCACGAAACCAGCACCAACACGGGCGGCTTTTACCTGCTGGAAGGCAAACTCCAGTTTGACCCCGTGCAGAAAACCGGCACCGTCGATATCGTCATTCCACTGGCCAAACTCAACAGCGGCAATCCAGATTTTGACCAGCACCTGAAAACCGCCGATTTCTTCCACGCGGAAAAATTCCCCGAGATGCGTTTCGTCTCGGAAGAATTCCTCTTCAAGGACGGCAGGCTGAACAAAATCCGTGGCAAGCTGACCATTTTCGACCAAACCCGCCCCGTCACCCTGAAAGCGAAAAAATTCAACTGCTATTTCAACGAAATGCAGAAGAAAGAGACTTGCGGCGGCGACTTCACCGCCAAAATCAAGCCCACCCAGTGGGGCTTCAAGGCACCTGCCGAAGCGCGTCTGGCCATTCAGGTGGAAGCCTTCAAGGACAGCGAATAAGCACTTGCCGCCGAGGTCATTGCCATGGATGAAAACACGCCACAAACCGCGCCGCGCCCGGGACGGTTGCCAAAATTCGGTCTGACCACCTGGATTTTCATCGGCCTGCTTGCCGGCATTTTGCTGGGCATCGCGTGCAATCGCTGGCTGCCGGAAGAGTCCGCCCTGTTTCAGGCTGGCGTCAACGGCGTCTTTTTCGTCCTTGGGCGCGGCTTCGTGCGCCTGATGCAGATGCTGGTGGTGCCGCTGGTATTCGCCAGCATCGTCTGCGGCACTGCCGCGCTGGGTTCCGGCACCATGCTGGGGCGCATTGGCGGCACGGCCATCGTCCTCTACCTCTTCACCACCTTGCTGGCGGTTTGCCTGGCGCTGTTGCTGGGGCAAGCCATCAACCCCGGCGTGGGGCTGGATTTGGGCGCCATCACGCAGTTTGAGGTCAAACCTGCCGCCGCCAGCACGCTCGCCGACACCTTCCTCAACATCATCCCCGCCAACGTGGTCAATGCCATGTCGACCGGTGCCATGCTGCAAATCATCGTCGCCGCGATGATTCTGGGCTACGTCATCGGCGCGCTGGGCGAAGAAGCGCGCACGGTGCGCCAGTTCTTCACGGAATTCAACGCCATCATGATGCGCATGGTGTTGTTTGTCTTCGCCTTCGCCCCGCTGGGCGTGTTTTGCCTCACCGCCCACACCTTCGCCAACACCGGGCTGGCGGCGCTGGGACCGCTGGCCAAATACGCCAGCGGCACGATTCTTGGTCTGGGGCTGCAACTGGCGCTGGTCTACAGCCTGCTGCTGGTACTGCTTGCGCGCCTGAACCCGCAGCGCTTTTTCCGCAAAATGCTGCCGGTGCTGGGGTTTGCCTTTTCCACCAGCTCTTCCAACGCCACCATTCCGCTGACCATGGAAACGCTGGAACGCAAAATCGGCGCCAGCCCCCGCATCACCAGTTTCACCATCCCGCTGGGCGCGACCATCAACATGGACGGCACTGCCATCATGCAGGGCATGGCGGTGATTTTCACCGCGCAGGCGTTCGGCGTGACGCTGGAGTTTGCCGACTATCTCACCGTCATCCTGACCGCCACGATGGCTTCCATCGGCACGGCGGGCGTGCCCGGCGTCGGGCTGATTACGCTCACCATGGTGTTTGCCTCGGTCAATCTGCCGGTGGAAGGCATCGCCATGATTATGGGCATTGACCGCCTGATTGACATGACGCGCACCGCCGTCAACGTCACCGGTGACGCGGTCGTCACCTGCTGCGTGGCGCAGCGCAACGGTCTGCTGGACCGCAGCGTGTTTGACGCCGACGACCCCGCCCCCGCTGCCCACACCACGTCCCCTGCCCCGCAATGAAGCCCGCCGCCTGCCCCCTGTGCCAGCCCGCCGCGCCCGAGCAAGTGCTCTGGCAAGACGCGCGCTGCCGCGTCATCCTGGTCGATGAACCCGATTACCCCGCCTTCTGCCGCGTCATCTGGCAGGCGCATGTAGCGGAAATGAGCGATTTGACGCACGCCGAGCACCAGCACCTGATGCGCGTTGTGCTGGCGGTGGAGCGCGCCCTGCGCACGCACTTGCGCCCGGACAAAATCAACCTCGCCAGCCTCGGCAATCAGGTGCCGCACCTGCACTGGCACGTCATCGCGCGTTTTCAGGACGACCGCCACTTCCCCGATTCCGTCTGGGCACCGCCCCGGCGCGAGCACGCCGCCACGCACCCGCTGCCCGACAAAAGCGCGTTTTGCGCCGAAATTGCCCGAATTCTTGCCTGAAACGCGGCAAATATAACGCCCGCCAAGCCCGGATGCGTTCGCAACGCACCGCAGGCAGGTACAATATGAAACGTTACGCCTATGCGCGGATCACAACGGGAACGTTATGAAGTACCAGAATCCGGAAGAATGCCTTCGCGCCATCGAAGACCTGCCGATGGATCAGCCGGCCACGGTGCAGACCATTCTGCAAGACATGCTCTCGACGCTGGCCGCCGTTCATCCCGAAGCGGAAGCCCATCTGGAAGTGCTGGAAGCCTGCCGTGCGCCGCTGGATACGGTGCAGGAACTGGCCGCCCTCAAATACGCCGAACTTCCCCTGCCGCCAGACAGCCTGCAAAACGAAACCCTGCTGATGGTCGTCTCGCTGTGGCAGTTGATGGCGCACTCTTACGCCCAGGTCGATCGCCGCGCGCAAAAAGACGATGTCCTCGGCAGCCAGCAGCCGCTGCTGGTGCAACGCCATCTGTTCTACACCGGGCAAGCCATTTTTGAATACTTCCGCTCGCACCGCGCACTGCCGCCGGGGCGCTGGGCGAAGCTGCATCAGGGCTTCATCAGCGCCGAAGCGCGCAACATCGCGCACGTGCGCGTGCCCGACCCGCTCAACCCCGTGTGGCACGCGCAAAGCCCGCTGGAAGCCTTCACCGCCGCGTTGCTCGTCGATCTGGGCAACCCCTTCGGGCGCAGCGCGCAGGAATTTCGCTGGATGTGCCGCTGGGCGCAGCGTCTGGCGCCGTACTGCCGCCTGCTGCCGGCGGATGCCGACACCTCGCAGAGCGCGCAAGAAGCCGCCTATGGGCTGAATCTGGGCACCGACAGCGGTCTGCGTCCGCTGGCGGTGTTGCAGCAAAACGATACGCTGCGCCGGTTTGAAGGCTCGGAGCTGGCCAACCAGTTCCACGCCATCCTCAACCAGTTCAAGCAAGGCGTGCAGCCTGCCGCGCTGGGTCTGGGCGACGATTGCCCGCAAGAGACCGGCGCGCGCCTGTTGCTCTCACTCTACCGCCCGTGGGGGCTGGGTTCGGTGGGGCGGCGCTTCCCGCGTCGCGGCGCCGAAGGCGATGTGGAGATGACCGGCGACTGGTTCCTCATCGGCTATCACATCGACAACAGCAGTCTGGACGCGCAGCAAGGCGGCGGGCATGTGGTTGCAGACGATCTGTCCGAAGGGCTGCCGCTCGATGCCGAAGGCTTCAATTGCGAGCACTGGCAACTCATCAACCGCTCGGTCAGCGGTCTGCGCCTGCGGATGCGTCCGCAGAAAGAGCGCCTGATTCACCAGCAACTGGTCGCGCTGCGCCCGCCCGGGTTCGCCCATTTCCTGCTCGGCCAGATTAGCTGGCTGATGTTCCGCGATGACGGCATTCTGGAAGCCGGCGTGATGCTGTTGAGCGAAAGCCCACGGCTGATTTCCTACCGCCACATTCAGGTGCCCGAACACGGCGAACCTTACGTCAGCCTCACCTACCGGCAAGCCTTCTGGCTGCCCAAAGACCGCACTTCGCACCAGCCCGAGACCCTCATCTTCCAGCCCGGTCAGTGCCAGTCCGGCGACACCATCATCGTCGAAGACGGCTCGCGCACCTGGCGCGCGCGCATTGACCGCCGCCTGATTATCGGTCCGAATTTCGAGCAGTTCAGCTACGTCTGGCAGGATGTGCCCGAAACCGATAACGTCTCCGCCAGCGGTGCCGCCACGGTCTGACGTTGCACGTTTTCCCCATAAACAAACGGGTCGTGCCCTGCGCGACCCGTTTTCTTTTGGCGCGCGCCCCTTAGCGCAAACCGCGCAGCAGGCTATCGGCGCTGCGCAGCACCTCATCGACATTCGGCGCTTCGCGGCGCACCACCGTGCCCGGCTTTTGCCCCGGCTTGCAAGCACTCAACCACTGCCCGGAAAGTTGTGCAGACGATTGTTCCAGCCCCTGCCACGGCGGCGAAAAACGCGAATGCAGCGTGCCGGAAAACGACTGGCGGATGTCGCCGGAAAACGTCCCTTCTGAAGCCACCTGCGAGCCTTGCAGACGGCATTGCATCCGCACCGCCACGCCGCCGCCAGCGCCAGCGCGCACTTCGTGCTCGCTGCATTGTTCCTGACGCGCCATGCGCGCCAGCAGCGAAGCGAGCGGTTCTTCGCCCACGCACACCTGCCAGCGCATCGGCAGCCCGCCCAGTTCGACGATTCTGGATTCCACCTGCCACAGCCCGGCGCGCGGCTGCGGCAGCGCCGCCGCATCGGCTGCCACAGTGCTACCGGCAGCACAGGCCGCACCCGAAACCGCCAGCGCCAGCAGCGCGCAAGCGCGCATTCGTCCTTGTAGCTTTCTCATCTGTTTGCCTCTCCTTGCAGAAACCGAATCAATCGAGCAGCGTCCATTTCGGCGCAGCGGGCGCGGGCGGCGGTGGCGAACACAGCCGCACCACGGCCAATGAAACATTGTCGCCGCGCCCGTGCGCGCGCGTGCGCGCTTCATGCAGCAGCGCCTGCGCCACCTCGCGCACATCGCGCTGCGACAGCGCGCACGCCAGTTCTTCGTCTGAAAAATACGCCCACAACCCGTCCGAACACAGCAAAAACACATCACCTTCGCGCAAATCGTCGCACTGCCCGGGCACAATCTGCGGCGCATTGTGCCCGCCCAGACACGAGAGCAGCACGTTGCGTTTCGGGTGGGTATTGACCTCGTCGGCGGTAATTTCGCCCGCGCGCAGCAACTGCCCCACAAAGGAATGGTCTTCGCTGCGGTGAATCACCTGCCCGTCGCGCACATGATAGAGGCGCGAATCGCCGCAATGCGCCCATTGCGCCGTAGCCCCGCGCACAATCAGCGCCACGGCGGTGCTGTACGGGTCTTGTTCGCTGGCAAAGCGCGAAAGACGAATGCCTTGATGGGCATCCATCAAGACATCGTGCATCAGTTCCTGCAAATCTGCGCGACCACGAAAATTCAGAAACGTCTGGCGCGCGCGCGTAATCACCTCGCCTGAGGCCATCGCGCCGCCGGTGTGCCCGCCCGCGCCGTCTGCCAGCACCGCCATCAGCACATCATCCTGCGCTGGATGCTGCAAGACTTCCACCCGATCCTGTTGTTCCGTGCGATCCCCGATATGCTGCGCGACTGCCGCTTCCACCTTCATGCTACTGACATCCTGTCCAATACACAGCCGATCATCATACGGCAGCGCACTATGACACGGCGCACAAAAGCAGATAACGATACAATTGTTTCCAGTTTGGCAAATTTCGCTTTTGCTCCTACCATAGCTTTTTTCATTCGCCCGCACCCATCATGCTGTCCCTTCGCCGTTGCCGTTTTGCCGCCCTGCTCTTCGCATTGAACCTGCTTCCCGCCGCACACGCCGCCGAACCCGGCCTGTACGCCGAAGAAGACACCTGGCTCGATGACACGCGCCAGGTCGTGCGCGATGCCTCCGTCTGGCTGGCCAGCGGCATCAATAGCTGGTTTGGCGACAGGCCGTTTGAAGACGGCGGCTCGGTGACCAACGGGCGGCTGAAAGTCTCCACCCTCTGGCGGCGCGATGATGGCGTAGATGTCAACGTGCGTTTTCGCGCCCGCTTTAACTTGCCCAACCTGAGCGACAACGCCTATTTCTTCTTTGGCCGCGAAAACAAGGAAGAAATGCTGCAAGACACGCCCGAAGCCTTCAGCCGCGAGCAGCAACTCGTCCACGAAGAATCCCGTGATGACGCCTTTTTCGCCGGCGTGGGCACCGAGTCGCGCAACGGGCTGGGCTTTCGCATCGGCGTGCGCTCCAGCGACTGGCTCTATGCGCAGGCGCGCTACAAGCACGACTGGCACATGAGTATGGACGACCGCCTGCTGTTTCGTGAAACCGTCTTTGCCAGCATCAAGCGCGGTCTGGGCGCGACCACCACTGTCGATTACGAACATGATTTGACCGACACCCTGATGTTCCGCTGGCTCAACAGCGCCACCATCACCAGCAAGAAACACGGCTGGGACTGGAACACCAGCGTTGGCCTCTACCAGCAGTTTTCGCAGTCTCGCCTGCTGTCGCTGGAATTGCTCGCCAGCGGCAACACCAAAAACCACGTCGATGTTTCCGAATACGGTGTGCGCGCCAAGTGGTATCAACCCATTTACCGCGACTGGCTGTTTGCCGAATTTATCCTCGGTCACTTCTGGCCGCGCGACGAAGACGCCCTGCGCCGCGAACGTGCCTGGGCCGCTGGTGTAGGTATCGAAATCCTGTTCTGACGTGCCTTCTCCCGCTGCGGACACATTCTCCCCGCCTGCGCGCGGCTGGCGCGCCGCCGCCGCCCCGCCCGCACCGCCCGCCGCCCTGCGCGGCTGGCTGCGTGACACCGCCTCACTCACCGCCCGCATCCGCGCCCGTTGCGGGCATTTTTCCGTCACCGTACTGTCGCAACGCCTCGCCCGCCCGCTGCCCGATGAGGCGCACGCGCTGGGCATTTCGCCCGCGCGCAGGGCGTGGCTGCGCGAAGTGTTGCTGCGGGCAGACGATGTGCCCGTAGTCTATGCCCGTTCCTGGCATCCAATCGCGCCGCCTGCGCGCCGCATGGCGGCGTTTTTTCGCAGCGGGCACGCACCGCTGGGGCAGATTTTGTTTGCGCACCCGCGCATTGACCGCTCGCCGCTCAAGATGCGCTGCATCGATGCGCGCGATGCGCGCTATCATCGCGCCTTGGCCTGCGCCCGCATCGCCCCCGAAAGCCATCCGCACCCGCTCTGGGCACGACATTCGCGCTTTGCCCACCCTGCGGGCTGTGCCGTGCTGGTGTGCGAAATTTTTCTCCCCGCCATTGCCTGTCTTGCGCCATGACCACCCTCACCCATTCCCTGCCCCATTTCTACCGCCTCGCCCGCATGGACAAACCCATCGGCAGCCTGCTGCTGCTGTGGCCTACGCTGTGGGCGCTGTGGTTTGCCAGCAACGGCGTGCCCGCGCTATACCTGCTGTTTGCCTTTATCGTCGGCGTTTTCCTGATGCGCTCGGCGGGCTGCGTGTTCAACGATCTCGCCGACCGCAATTTCGACGGCCACGTCGAGCGCACGCGCGAACGCCCGCTGGTCACCGGCGCGGTCACGCCCCGTCAGGCCATCGTCTTTGCGCTCATCCTGTGCCTGCTGGCGGCGTGCTTGCTCGTGCCCATGAACCAGCTTACCTGGCTGCTGGCGCTGCCCGCGCTGTGGCTGGCGGCAAGTTACCCGCTCACCAAGCGCTTTTTCCCGCTGCCGCAGGCGTATCTGGGCATCGCCTTCGGCTTTGGCATTCCCATGGGCTACGCCGCCGTGCTCGGCACCATTCCCGCCGATGGCTGGGTGATGCTGGCCGCCAACATTTTCTGGGCGCTCGCCTACGATACGGAATACGCCATGGTCGATCGCAATGACGACATTCACCTCGGCATTCACAGCTCGGCGCTGACCTTTGGCCGTTTTGACGTTGCTGCGGTGATGTGCTGCTATGCCCTGACGCTGTTGCTGCTGGCCTGCGCGGGCTGGATGGCGCAGCGGGGCGGCTTCTGGTTTGCCGGCCTCATTGGCGCGGCGATGATTGCCGCCTATCACTACACGCTGATTCGCGGGCGCGAACGCAAGGATTGCTTTCGCGCCTTCATGCACAACAACTGGTTCGGTGCCTGCATCTTCGCGGGTGTCGTGCTCGATACGCTCTAGAGACCATGATGAATTTTTCCACCACCCTGCACGCGCGCTGGCAACAGGCGCAAACCCTGCTGTGCGTCGGGCTTGACCCCGACCCCGCCCGTCTGCCCGCCAATGTACCCGCCACGCCCGAAGGCGTGCTGGAATTTTGCACCCGCATTGTGGATGCCACCGCCGAATTTGCCTGCGCCTTCAAGCCGCAGGTTGCCGCGTTCGCCGCGCTGCGCGCCGAGGGCGCGCTGGAAGCCTTGATTGCCCACATTCACCGCGCACACGCGGGCATTGCCGTGGTGCTGGACGCCAAACGCGGCGACATTGGCAACACCGCCCGCTGGTACGCCGAAGAAGCCTTCGGGCGCTTTGGTGCGGACGCCGTCACCGTCAATCCCTACATGGGCGGCGATACCCTCGCCCCGTGGCTGGAATACCGCGACAAAGGCGTGTTCGTGCTGTGCCGCACCTCCAACCCCGGCGCCGGGCAGTTGCAAGACCTTGCCCTGGCAGACGGCGCGCGGCTGTATGAACACGTCGCCCAACTTGCCGCCCGCGAATGGAATGCGCACGGCAACTGCGGCTTGGTGGTCGGCGCCACGCGCCCGGACGAACTCGCCCGCGTGCGCGAAATCGTTGGTGCGCAAATGCCGCTGCTGGTGCCCGGTGTCGGCGCACAAGGCGGCGATTTGCCCGCCACGCTTGCCGCCGGACGCACGCAAACCGGCGGGCTGCTGATCAACGCCTCGCGCGCCATCCTGTACGCCAGCAGCGGCGCAGACTACGCGCAGGCCGCACACGAAGCGGCGCGCGCGCTGCGCGACGCGATGCGCGCATAGCCACAGGTACAAGCCCATGCACACAATCAGTCATCGCAAGGACAGCATGACCGTCACCAACAATCGTCCAGCCACTGACCCCAAGCCCCGCCCGCGCTACACGATGGCGCAGTTGCTGGCCGAATCGGACTACTCGCGCCCACAACTGCCCGAAGAACGCGAATGGGTAGATGCTCCGTCTGTTGGGCGAGAACTGATTTCGTAGCACAAGCATCCGCCCGACGATAAAAGACCATGCAAAAAAACCGCGCCTTCGGGCGCGGTTTTGGTTTTACGCGCGCACGCGCCGCCTCAATACGGCAATTCCAGCCCCGGCCAGGCGGCGAGCAGCGCCTTGCGGAAGGTTTGCTGGATGCGGGCGAGTGCCGCCTCGCTTTGCGCTTCAAAGCGCAGCACCACCACCGGCGTGGTATTGGACGCACGCGCCAGCCCGAAACCATCGGCGTATTCGACGCGCACGCCATCGAGCGTGACCACGCGCTCGCAACCGGCAAACGCATCTTGCGCCGCCTGCAAGCGGGCGACGAGCTGGAACGGCTCGCCCTCGTTCATGCGGATATTGAGTTCGGGCGTATTGACCGCATCCGGCAAGGCTTCCAGCACGGCGGAAGGTGCCGCTTCGCGCGCGAGAATTTCCAGCAGCCGCGCCCCGGCATAGAGGCCGTCATCAAAGCCATACCAGCGTTCGACAAAGAACATGTGGCCGCTCATCTCGCCGGCCAGCGGCGCGCCGGTTTCTTTCAGCTTGGCTTTAATCAGCGCGTGGCCGGTGTTCCACATCACCGGCTCGCCGCCCCGGGCGCGAATCCACGGCGCAAGATTGGCGGTGCATTTCACGTCATAGACAATCTGGCCGCCGGGCACGCGCGTGAGCACATCGGCAGCAAACAGCATCAACTGGCGGTCGGGATGAATAATCTGCCCGCTGCGGGTGACCACGCCGAGGCGGTCGCCATCGCCATCAAAGGCCAGCCCCAGTTCGGCATCCAGCGCACGCACGGCGGCAATCAGGTCTTGCAAATTTTCGGGTTTGGACGGGTCGGGATGGTGGTTGGGAAATTCACCATCCACGTCGCAAAAGAGTTCGGTGACCTCGCAGCCCAGGGCGCGGAACAACTGCGGCGCCACCGCCCCCGCCACGCCGTTGCCGCAGTCGATGACGATGCGCATCGGGCGCGCGAGGCGCACGTCCGAAGTGATGCGCGCCAGATACGCGGGCAGCACGTCGGCGGTTTTCCGCGCGCCCGCGCCGTGGGTGAAATTGCCGTCCGCAATGCGCTGGCGCAGCGCCTGAATATGCTCGCCAAACAGCGTCTGCCCGGCGATGACCATTTTCAGGCCGTTGTACTCGGGCGGATTGTGGCTGCCGGTGACCGATACACAACAGTTGCAGCCGAGGTGATGCGCGGCAAAGTAGGTCACCGGCGTGGGCACGCAGCCAATATCGACCACGTCCACACCGGCGGCGCAAATGCCCTCGGCCAGCGCCGCGCTCAGTTCCGGGCCGGACAAGCGCCCGTCGCGCCCGATGGCGATGCACTGCTGGGCGCGTTCGCGTGCCAGCGAACCCAGCGCGTGACCAATCGCCCGCGCCGAATCGGCAGTCAGCGTGCGCCCGACAATGCCGCGAATGTCATAGGCTTTGAAAATTTCAGCGGCGGGAACGGAATACGAAGCAACCATGATGAACAACTTCCTGCATGTAAAGAAAACGGTACGCGATGATACGGCAAGCCGCCCGCGCCGGGTGTTAGGATGCGCGCTTTACGCCGCAGGATGTTCCCGTGCTCAGTTACCGCCACGCCTTTCACGCCGGCAATCATGCCGATGTGCTCAAGCATCTCGTGCTCATTGCCTGTCTGCGCCATCTTGGGCAAAAAGAAAAACCCTGGGGCTATATCGACACCCACGCCGGTGCGGGCTGTTATTCGCTGACCAGCGACTGGGCGCAGAAAACCGGCGAAGCGGCGCAAGGCATTGCCCGCCTCTGGATGCAGCGCGCCGACGCCCCGAGCGCCTGCCAGCCGTATCTGGACGCGGTCGCCTCCTTCAATCCCGGCGGGCAATTGTTGTTCTACCCCGGCTCGCCAGCGCTGGCGATGACGCAGGCGCGCGCGCAAGACCGTCTGCACTTTTTTGAACTGCATCCGGCAGACGCACAACTGCTGCAACAAACCTTCGCCAACGACACCGCCCGCGCCCATGTGCACGCCGCCGACGGGCTGGCGAATCTCAAAAGCTGTTTGCCGCCCCCGTCGCGCCGCGCGCTGGTGATGATTGACCCGGCTTACGAGCGTGCCGAAGAAGCGCAAGCCGTGCGCCGCGCGCTGGAAGACGCGCAGCGCCGCTTTGCCACGGGCATCTACATGGTCTGGTACCCGCTGCTCGCCCAGCGTCATCGCCGCCCGTGGCCGGAAACCTTCCCCGCCCGTCAGGAAGGCGACTGGCTGGACGTGCGCCTGAGTGTTGCCCGCCGCGAAACCGGCGCCGGCATGATTGGCAGCGGCGTGTGGCTGCGCAACCCGCCGTGGACGCTGCCCGAGACCTTGCGCGAAGCCCTGCCGTGGATTGCCCGCACGCTGGGCGCGCAATTTACGCTGGACTATCAGATTCGCTGACAGCGCCCGCCGCCATGGAACGCACGCCGCTGTTTTTCCTGCTCGCCATCGGTGCCGTGCTGCTCGTCTGGCAGACGGCAATGCGCGCGCGCGAAGCGGCGCTGCGTGCCGCGCACGATGCCTGCCGCAAAATGAGCGTGCAATTGCTCGACGACACCGTCGCCTGTGCGCGTCTGCGTTTGGTGCGCGCAGCCAACGGGCGCGGCTGGTGCTTGCAGCGCACGTTTGTGTTTGAATTTTCCAGCACCGGCAACAATCGCGGCGCAGGCAGCCTGCTGCTCGAAGGCGGCGAAGTCACCCTGATTGACCTGCGCCTGCCGCAGCCCTGAATGGCAAACGACCCGGCACCTGTCCGGGTCGCAAACCGTATCTTGCACGCAACAATTCGCGCCTAGCGGCGCACGCCCATCGCTTCGCTGCGTGTCACAAACCCTTCGTCATACGCACCGCGCACATCCTGGCGCAACTGCGAACGTTCCGCCGGCGAGAGCGCACGGCGATGCACCACGCCGCCCACCACCACGGAAGGCTGATTGCGCATCGTCTCGCGCCAGCCGCCGCAATCGCGCCCCGGTGCCGGCGGCGCGACAATCACCACGGCTTCTTCTTCCTCTTGTTCAACGGGCGGAAAACCTTCCGCCGCCTGCACCTGCGCGCAGGCGCAGCCCAGACAGACCGCAAATGCATACAGCATCCACGACTGGAATGCCGCGCCAAAACGAAGGGGGAGAAGAATCGAGTGCATGGTGAAAAACGTTCTGCAATCGCCGGTTTGCCGGGGCAAATATTCGGCGGGAATTTCAACGGCATCAACCGTACACCGCCCGTCTGGCAAATTGGTTTCAATTTTCAAAAAAACAACGCGGCATTTGTAAATTTAATTTGCTGACCGCGCCCAGCTTACAAAGCGAAACCCTCGCAACGGTGCATTCCGAATTTGTAACAGCTATCATGCCAGCCGTATTTCGACCGCAAAGGTCTTGCCCGCACACCCCACAACAAAGGACGGACTCTGCCATGCCGAACACTACCGCCACGGCTCCCACTTCCCGCTACAAGGTTCTTCTCGTCGATGACGATGCCCGCCTGCGCGATCTGCTTTCGCGCTATCTGAGCGAACAGGGCTTTTCCGTGCGCGCCGTGCCCGATGGCGCAATGATGGATCGCGCCCTGCACCGCGAACATTTCGACCTGATGGTGCTCGATTTGATGCTGCCCGGCGAAGACGGGCTTTCCATCTGCCGGCGTCTGCGCGCTGCCGAAAACGCCATTCCCGTCATCATGCTCACCGCCAAGGGCGACGAAGTCGACCGCATCATTGGCTTGGAAATGGGCGCCGATGATTATTTGCCCAAACCCTTCAATCCGCGCGAGCTGGTCGCCCGCATTCAGGCCGTAATGCGCCGCAAGCCGGTGCAATTGCCCGGCGCGCCCACCACCGAAGGCGAAATCATTCGCTTTGGCAAGGTGCAGGTGCATTTGGGCACGCGCGAATTGATTCGCGGCGAAGAACGCATTTCGCTGACCACCGGCGAATTCTCCCTGCTCAAAGTGCTGTTGCAGCACCCGGGGCAGCCGCTGTCGCGCGACAAACTGATGGAACTGGCGCGCGGGCGCGAATACGGCGTATTTGACCGCGCCATTGACGTGCAGGTCAGCCGCCTGCGCAAACTCGTCGAAGAAGACCCCGCCCACCCGCGCTATATCCAGACGGTATGGGGCTTTGGCTACGTCTTCGTGCCCGATGAAGGCAACCCGCAAGAGCACGCCGACAAAGACAAAGAAAAAGACGGCGCCGCGCAATAAGCGCCCCTGCCCAAACGCGGCGGCTCGCGTGGCCGCCGCCCGTTTCCTTTTCCCGTAACCGTCTCCCGGAAAGCCGCCCTTGTCGCTTCATCTGTTTCCGCGCACCTTGTTGTGGCGCACCTTCGTCACCTTCGCCATCACCATGGTGCTGGCGATGGCTGCGTGGGTACAGATTTTCCGCTATTTTCAGGAACCCGCCCGCGCCCGCGACCTGGCGCAGATGGTCACCAGTGTGGTCAACCTCACCCGCACCGCGCTGCTCAATGCCGACCCTGCCCGGCGCTCCGACCTGCTCTTTGAACTCCTGATGCAGGAAGGCATCCGCATCTACCCCGCCGAACCGGCGGATGCCACCGAAGCGCTGCCCAACACCCGCCTGATGCGCCTGCTCGCCCACTCCCTGCGCGAGCAGCTTGGGGAAAACGTCATGCTCGCTTCGCGCTGGAAGACGATTGACGGCTTCTGGGTGAGCTTTCACCTCACCCCGGATGACACGGATTACTACTGGGTAATGCTGCCCTCCGAGCGGCTCCAGCACACCAACCTGTTCGCCTGGCTGCTGTGGAGCGCCGGCGCGCTGCTGGTCGCGCTGCTGGGCGCGATGCTCAGCGTCAGCTACATCAGCTCGTCGCTCACCCGTCTCACCCACATTGCCCGCCTCATCGGCAAAGGCGAGACCCCGCCGCAGATGTCCGAAGACGGCCCGCAGGAAATCACCACGCTGGCGCACGCCTTCAACCAGATGGCAGACAGCCTGCGCCGCACCGAAGCCGACCGCGCGCTGATTCTCGCCGGCGTCTCGCACGACTTGCGCACACCGCTGGCGCGGCTGCGGCTCATTGTAGAAATGTCCGGCGCGCGCGAAGAAGACGTCAACGCCATGGTTGCCGACATCGAATCGATGGACAGCATCATCGGTCAGTTCCTCGACTTTGGCCGCGACAAGTCGCAAGAACCCTGCAAGATGACCGACGCGGTCGAACTCATCCGCAACGTCACCGACCCCTACCGCCTGCGCGGCAGCCTGATTGCGCTGCACCTGCCCGAGCGCTGCGAGCTGCCGCTGCGCCCGCTGCTCTTTCGCCGGGCGATTTCCAACCTCATCGACAACGCCCTGCGCTATGCCGGTGCCAAAAAACTCATCGACATCACGCTGAAAGTCCTGCCCGCCGAGGCCATCATCACCGTTGCCGACCGTGGCCCCGGCATTCCCGAATCCGAAGCCAGCCGCATGTTGCAGCCCTTCACCCGCATGGAAGAAGCGCGCACGAACACGCGCGGCGCGGGGCTGGGGCTGGCCATCATCGACCACATCGCCCGCGCCCACAACGGGCGCATCGAACTGCTGCCGCGCGAAGGCGGCGGTCTGCGTGCCGTGCTGCACATTTCGCGCAAAATGCCGCGCGCCAGCACCAGCGCCGCCACGGACAAAACCGCCGCCAAAGCCAAACCCCGTCCGCCCGCCGCCGCCCATGCCGCGCCTGCCAATAAAACCGCATAACCCCCAAGCCTCCCCCTGCTGTCATGAAAAAACTCTTTTTTGACCTCTTTCCCGTCCTTCTCTTTTTTGCCGCCTACCGCCTCGGCCTGAGCGACCCACAGTTTGCCCTGAACACGCTGGACGCGCTGCACGTGCGCGGCATTGGCGAGCGTCAAGCGCCCATCCTGCTGGCCACCTGTGCCGCCATCGTCGCCACGCTGGCGCAAACCGCCTGGGCTTGGCTGCGTTACCGCCGCGTAGAAAAGATGATGCTGTTTACGCTTGCCCTGATGATTGTGTTTGGCGGTGCCACGCTGGTGTTTCACGACCCGCAGTTCATCCAGTGGAAACTCACCATCTTCTACTGGACGTTTGCCCTCGTGCTGGCCGTATCCAACTGGGTTTTCGGCAACAACCTGCTGCGCAAGATGCTCGCCTCGCAACTGGAACTGCCCGAGACCGTCTGGGCGCGGCTCAATGCCGCCTGGGTGCTGTTCCTCGCCGGCATGGGGCTGCTCAATCTGTACGTAATGCACCAGTTTTCCGAAGAAGCCTGGGTCAATTTCAAGCTCTTCGGCACCAGCGCCCTGATGTTCCTCTTCATCCTCGCGCAGGCGCTCTATCTTTCCCGCCACATCAAGGAAGACAGCGACGACGAGCACGCGCCTGCCGCCGCCATCCCGCCCGAGGCGCAGCCATGAGCAACATCCTCGCGCAGATGCGCGAACGGCTCGCCGCACTCGAACCGCTCTCGCTTGAAATTTTCGACGACAGCGCCGCCCATGCTGCTCACGCCCACGCCAGCGGCGGCGGCGGTCACTACCGGCTTGCCATCACCGCGCCCTGTTTTCAGGGGCAAGGGCGCATCGCGCGCCACCGTCTCATACACCGCGCCCTGGGCGATTTGCTGCCCGGGCGCATCCACGCACTGGCCATTTGTGCACGCACACCCTCCGAATAGGGCATAATGCCCCGTTTTTCTTTTTTACCACCACAAGGAAGTCATCACATGAAACACCTGCAACTGCGTCGTCTGTCCCTCCTCCTCGCCTCCGCCGCGCTGCTGGCGCAACCTGCCCTTGCTGCGGATGGCGTCGTCGCCACCGTCAACGGCAAGGACATCCCGCAGGCGCGCATGGATCTCATCCTCGAATCCCAGATTCCCGAAGAAGCCCGCAAGGAAGATTCCGAAGACCTCAAAAAAGTCAAAGAAGAAATCCGCAAAGCGCTGATTCGCAACGAAGCCCTCGCCCAGCAAGCCGAAAAAGACGGCTACGGCAAAGACCCGAAAGTCCTCCAGCAACTGGACATCGCGCGCGAATCCATCCTGATTAACGCCATGCTGGGCGACTACGTCAAGAAAAACCCGCTGTCGGAAAAAGACCTCAAAGCCGAATACGACCAAATCGTGAAAGGCGCCGCCGGCAAAAACAAGGAATACAAAGCCCGCCACATCCTCGTGAAAACCGAGGACGAAGCCAAAGCCGTGCTGGCTGACCTGAAAAAAGGCCAGAAATTCGCCGACCTTGCCAAAGCCAAGTCGCAAGACCCCGGCACCAAGGATAACGGCGGCGAACTGGGCTGGAGCACGCCGCGCACCTTCGTCAAACCCTTTGCGGATGCGATGGTCGGCCTGAAAAAAGGCGAAATCAGCTCCGAGCCGGTGAAGACCGACTTTGGCTATCACATCATCCAGCTCGAAGACGTGCGTGACGCCGTGCCGCCCGCCTTTGAAGACGTCAAGCCGCAAATCGAAGAACGCCTGCAACAAAAGCGTGTCACCGAATTTGTGCAAAGCATCGAAAGCAAGGCCGAGGTGAAATAAGCCGCCCGCAGCGCCTTTGTCTGCCATACAGAACGGCCTGCCTGCGCGCAGGCCGTTTTTCGTTTTTACCAAGAGAATGTGCCCATGCCCGTGCCCATGAACTGGTCCCAACTCACCAGCGCCAAACGTTTCCGCGTCCAGCCCGACGGCAGCATCGCCACCATCGAGGCGCGCGAACCCAACCCCTCGCGCAGCGAATTTCATATTGACCAGGACCGCGTCATCTTCTCCAGCGCCTTTCGCCGTCTGGGGCGCAAAACGCAAGTCCACCCCTTTGCCGAGCACGACCACACCCACAACCGCCTCACGCACAGCGTGGAAGTCGCCAGCATCGGGCGCAGTCTGGGCAACCGCGTCGGCGAACACCTGCGCGCAGAAAACCGTCTGCCCGCCGGCATTCATCCCACCGATCTCGGTGCCATCGTGCAAGTTGCCTGTCTGGCGCACGACCTGGGCAACCCGCCTTTCGGCCACGCAGGCGAAAACGCCCTGCGCGACTGGTTTGCCCGCGCCCGCGAGCGCGGTCAGTTCGCCGGCTACAAAATTGCCCCGAAAGAATTTGCCGACCTGCTCAACTACGAAGGCAACGCCCACAGCCTGCGCACCGTCGCCACGCTGGAAATGCACTGCAATCAGGGCGGAATGCAACTGACCGCCGCCAGTCTCGGCGCGCTCGTCAAATACCCGTGGAGCAGCCGTCTGGCAGACAATCGCTGGCACAAATTCAACCTCTACCGCACCGAGTTGCCGCTGTTTGAGGCGGTTGCCGAAGAACTCGGGCTGCCGCTGCGAAAGCCAGAAAAGTGGGCGCGCCACCCGCTCTCCTACCTGATGGAAGCCGCCGACGACATCTGCTACGCCCTGCTCGACCTCGAAGACGCGCAGGAACTTGAACTCATCAGCCTGGAATCGGTCACCACCATCCTCGGCACCCTGCTCAGCGAACAGGAAATGGCGCGCCGCAACGGCGAAACCAACCGCCAATATCTCGCCCACCTGCGCGGGCAAGCCATCGGCAAAATCATCGACGGCGTCGCGCAAACCTTCCTGGAACACGAAAACGCCCTGCTGCACGCCGAATTCGACCCGGCTGACCTCATCAGCGCCACCCAGCCCCCCATCCGCGAGACCATTTTCGCCGCCAAAGAATTTGCCCGCAGCCACATTTTCCCCGCGCGTCCCAAACTGGTGACGGAAATTGCCTCGTACACCTGCCTGGGCGCGCTGCTTGACCTGCTGATTCCCGCCGCGCTCGCAGCCCTGAAAAGAGAACTCACCCACCGCGAAACACTCGCCCTGCGCCTGCTGGACACCGACACCCCCATCAATCCCGAAAAAGACACCCCCTATCTTGTCTGCATGAAAGTGCTCGATTTCGTCGGCGGCATTACCGATAACACCGCCGTTCGCATCTCCCGCGAAATCAGTGGCGTTCTTTTGCGCTAGATTGGAGGTGCAATTTGTATCAGCAAGTTGCGAAAGGGCAAACAAACGCAGTTTTACTGCGTTTTTCCCGTTGTTCTAATGCGCTTGCAACAGTATGATTCTGTTCTGGGTCAACTCACAAAAAGGCGGAACCCCGTGCCAACGTGGCAAACCCTCTCCTGGGCACTGATTGCTGTTTTATTTCTCTATGCCGTCTGGCAGATTGCACAGGCTGTGCGAATCGGCTCGCGTGCCAAACTCGACCAGCGCATCGCCCGTCGTAACGACACCCGGCGCGCCGCACAGCTCAACACGCCGGCGGCGGATGATCCCTCCCCGCCGCGCGGCAAAGGCAAAAGCGCCGCTGCCCGCAAGGAAAACCGTCTCGATTTTTCCGCCTACCTGCCCCCGGAAGACGAAGACTCGTCCGCGCCAGAGGCTGCTGCGCAAGCGCCCGAAGGCGGCGAAGCCCCCGCCGTCTCCCCGCACGCCGCGCTGCGTTCGTTTGACGAAGACCTGCAAGCGGAAATCGACCTGCTATCGACCTACGACCAGCTTTCCTCCCAGTTTGAGCCGGAAGACAGCGCCAGCGAAGCCGTCCCGTCCGAAGCCCCTGATACCACAGCGCAAACGGTCAGCGACACACCCGGCGAACTGCCCCTGCAACCGCCGCGCGTCCCCAACACCGACCCCACCATGCCCCGCGAAGCCGACGAACTCGTGCTCTTCTCGGGCGATGGTGCGCCGCCCACCACGCTGTGGTCGCGCAGCGTGCCCATTCCGCACGCCGCCGAAATCCCCGCCCCTGCCGACGAAGCTGCGCCGCCCGCCACCGCCGCTGCCGATCAAGCCGCGCCCGATGCGCCGCAGCCAGCACCCGAGCAGGAAGCCGCCTCGTCTTTCCCGCTGGAACTGGAACTGCGCCAATTCCGCCGCGAGCTTGCCCAGATGCGCGGTGCCATGGCCGAACAGCGCCAGCAAAGCGCGCGTCTGACCGAAGAACTCGGCGGCCAGCGCGCCCTCAACGACGAACTGCACCGCGAAATCAACGACCTGCGCGAACAGCTCCAATCGCTGCTCACGGGTCAAAACATTTCCCCCGAATACAGCGAACCTCTCATCCTCGCCCAGCGCGGCATGGGAGTCGACGAACTGGCAGAGCACTGTGGCATCAGCGTTGCCGAAGCCCAGCTACTCTGCTCACTGGCCGCCAGCCGCCGCCCGGCGGAGCAACCCGGAGAAGCACATGAGCCGCAATGACGACCAAGACATGCCCTATCTGAGCACGGACGACAGCCTCTCGGACGACCCTTACGGTTTCGATCAGGAATCGTCCTTTCACGCCGACTATGGCGATGACGAAGACTCGGGCATCACCATCATCGACCCTGCCCGCAGGCAGCGGCGCACGCTCACCCGTGCGCTCATCGCCATCTGTGTCATGGTCGTGCTGGCCTTGCTGCTGTGGCTGTTCGGCACCGGCGACACCCCCGAACCCGAACGCACTGCCGGCGCGCCGCCCGCGCCCAACGAACCCACCCTCATTTTGCCGCCGCTGCCGCCGCTTGCACCGCAAGACGAAGGCAACATGGCCGCGCTGGACGGCGAACTTGCGCTGCCCGCCGACAATGCCACCGCGCCCGCGCCAGAAGAACCCGTCACGGACCTTGCCGTGACCGAACCCGAAGCACCGCTGCCGCCGGCACCGCAAGCTGCGCCCGAACCGGTTGTCGTCGCCGAAGCGCCGCAGCCGGTGGCCGAACCGGCAGCACCGCCCGCCTTTGCGCAACCTGCCCCCGCGCCGGAAGAACCGCCCGCACCCGCGCCCGTTGTCGTCGCCCCCACGCCCGCGCCCGCGCCTGCGCCGGTTGCCGCACCGGCGCCCGCGCCTGCACCGGCACCTGC
>JAFZMK010000124.1 GCA_017553285.1 Rhodocyclaceae bacterium | reverse complement strand
TCGCAAACTGCCCCAGGCGTAGAAACTGCCGAGCAGGGCGAACAGCACACCCCCGATTTCATCCCGCCAGCCGCGCGTGTCCGGAATGAGGGCGGCGACCAGCCCGACAGAGGCGGCGATCAGAAACGCGGTGGCGACCCATGCCAGCAGCGTTTGCAGTGCGCGCAGCCAGAGGGGTACTGCCCCCACGTGCGCGCCAGCCGCGCTTTGCGCGTCTGTTACTTGCAGTTTTACGTCGTCGGCGGCGGGCGCGGGTTTGTCCGCCGTGGGTGCGGCGGGATAGAGGTCGTTGCGCAGGCAGACGGTGCCGAAAATCAGCAGCGCGCAGGGCGCGAGCAGGCCGAGGCTGAGGAGAAAACCGTCGTCCAAGAAATCGTGCAGGACATCGGCAAGGCGAATCGCTGCGTGCAGCAAGACCAGCACCGCCGCCAGCGCCGCCAGCGGGCGGCAGGTGCGGCGGCAGCGGTGGTAGAGCCAGAGCATGACGGCGTAGAAAAAGACGAGGGTCGGCGCGCCCAACAGGGCGCTGTGGATGTGGTAGTCGATGCGGTAATCGACATCGAACTCGCTGCCGGGCACGGCGAAAAACAGCAGCACCATTGCCGCCGCCAGCAGCCAGCGGGCGATGCGGGCATCCTCACGCGCCAGCCAGCGCCCCGGCGCGGCAAAGAGTGCGGCGGCGAGTGCGTGAAAGGCGGCCAGCGCCAGAAGCAGCAGCCGTCCGTCTTGTTCCCACAACTGAAACCGCGCCTCCAGCGCGCTGGGCAGCGCGCAGTCGACGAGCACAAACCACAGCAGCCAGCACAAGCGCGTGCGCGCAATCAGCGCCAGCGGCAGCGTCAGCGCCGCCCACAGGGCGAAAAGCTGCCAGGTGTCGGCGCCGGTCTGGTAAATCTGCCCAATCAACGCAAACAGCCCGCCAGCGGCAAGCATCGCGGCAAGGTACAAGGCTTGTTGCAGCGCATCCGGCGGCGTTTTGCCGCGCACGGCAGCCAGCGCGCAGGGAGCCAGAAAGGCGCAGGCGACCAGCGCGATGCGGGCAAAGCGGTGCAAATCTTCCCAGTTGTAGGCAATCAGGCAGATGAGCGCGGCGCAGGCAAACAGCGCGGTGGCGAAAATCGCCAGTGTGTTGAGCGCCACGCGCCAGTGCGCGGCACGCGGGCGGGTGTGGGCAGGCGGGAAAAGTGCAGGCATGGGGCAGGGCGGGAAGGTTTGGGCGCGCAGTCTAGCATCGCGCACGGCGGAATCCTTTACAATCGCCAGAAAAAACGCAGGAGAGCAAAGATGATTGGCATCTTTCTGATGACCCACGCCAGCCTGGGCGAAGCCCTGATTCAGTGCGTCTGTCATGTGATGGGGCAGCGCCCGCCGCAGATTGCGCAAATTGGCGTCTGTGCGCAGGATGAACCTGATGCGCTGCTGCCGCAGGCGCGCCAGATGCGCGATTTGGTCGATAGCGGGCAAGGCGTGCTGGTGCTCACCGATGTCTGCGGTGCGACACCGTCGAACATCGCGCTGCGCCTCTTTGAGGCGGGGCGCACGGAAATTGTCTCGGGCGTGAATGTGCCGCTGCTGCTGCGCGTGCTCAACTATCGTGAGGAAACGCTGGAAGCACTGGTCAAACGCGCCATTGCCGGTGGCTGCGATGGCGTCACCCGTCTCACACCCGAGGCGTGACGGGCGCGGCGAAGGAGAGTATCCGGTGGCACAGGAAGAAATGCAGATTATCAACAAGCTGGGGCTGCACGCGCGCGCCTCGGCCAAGCTCACCCAGCTTGCCAGCCGCTATCCGTGCGAAATCTGGCTGGAACGTAATGGCCGCCGCGTCAATGCCAAAAGCATCATGGGCGTGATGATGCTGGCTGCCGGTTGTGGTAGCAGCATTGTGGTCGACACCCAGGGCGAACAGGCCGAAGACGCGCTGGGCGCCATCCGCGAGCTGGTCATCGACCGCTTTGGCGAAGACGAATGAGGGCGCGGCGATGAGTTCGTTCACCATCCACGGTCTGCCGGTCTCGCCCGGCATTGCCATTGGCTATGTGCATCTGGTCTCGCACGCGCTGCTGGAAGTCAGCCACTACCGCATTCCCGACAAACATCTGGATGCCGAAGTGGCGCGTCTGGATGACGCGCTGGCTACCGTGCAAGGCGAGCTGATGGGGCTGAAAACCGCCGCTGCGCAGCAACACCGCGAAGTGGGCGCGTTCGTCGACCTGCAACTGATGATGCTGGCGGACCCGCTGCTGGGCAGCGAGGCGCGGCAACTGGTGCGCGGCAAAAAATGCAACGCGGAATGGGCGCTGGTGCAGCGCATGAATGTGCTGATTGAGCAGTTTGAGAAGATTGAAGACCCGTATTTGCGCGAACGCCAGGCCGACGTGGTGCAGGTGGTGGAACGTCTGGTGAAGGTGCTGCTGGGGCACCCCGGCCATTTGCCGCCCAAGCGGCGCGACGGCATGGGTTCGGTGATTGTGGCGCACGATTTGTCGCCCACTGACACCATCAGCTTTCGCGACCACAACATCGCCGGGTTTGTCACCGACATCGGCGGCCCCACCAGCCACACCGCCATCGTTGCCCGCAGCCTGCTGCTGCCGGCGGTTGTCGGTCTCTACCACATCCGCATGTTGGTGGAAGAAGACGAGCTGGTCATCATCGACGGCACGCGCGGCGTGGTCATCATCAACCCCGAAGAGCGGTTGGTGGAAGAATACCAACTGCGCCGCCGCGAACTGGAAATTGAGCGCACCCGCCTGCAACGGCTGAAAGAAACCGAACCGCGCACCCTCGATGGCGAGCGCATCGAATTGCTGGCGAACATCGAAGGCTCGAAAGACATCGCCAGCGTGCGCGCCGCCAATGCCGACGGCATCGGGCTGTTCCGCACCGAGTTTCTGTTCATTGGCCGCGACGTGCTGCCCGACGAAGACGAACAGTTTGAAACCTACCGCAGCGTGCTCAAAGCATTTGCGCCCAAACCCGTGACCATCCGCACCTTCGACGTGGGCGCGGACAAAATGCTCAACGCCATGCACCAGAAACACCCCGGTGCCAATCCCGCGCTGGGGCTGCGCGCCGTGCGCTACGCGCTGGCCGAGCCGCAGATGTTCCTCGTGCAGTTGCGCGCGCTGCTGCGTGCCTCGGTGCACGGCAAGCTGCGCATCATGGTGCCGATGCTCGCGCACGTGGCAGAAATTGAACAATGCCTGCAACTCATTGCCCGCGCAAAAGAAGAATTGCAGGCGGAAAAACACCGCTTCGATGCACAGGTAGAAGTCGGCGGCATGATTGAAGTGCCTGCCGCCGCGCTGTCGCTGGGCATGTTCTTGCGCCGCCTGTCTTTCCTGTCCATCGGCACCAACGACCTCATTCAATACACGCTGGCCGTCGACCGCGCTGATGAATCCGTCGTCCACCTCTACGACCCGCTGCACCCGGCGGTGCTCAAACTCATCAGCAGCACCATCCAGGCCGGCGCGCGCGTCGGAATGCCGGTGTCCGTCTGCGGCGAAATGGCGGGCGACCCGGCGTATACCGCGCTGCTGCTAGGCATGGGCTTGCGCAATTTTTCCATGCACCCGGGGCAGATTCTGGAAATCAAGCAAGGCGTGCTGCACGCCGACCTGAACGACCTCGTGCCCAAGGTGCAGCGCATTTTGAAGATGGACGAACAGGGCAAAGTGCGCGAAGCCGTCGCCCGTCTGATGGGCTAAGACCCGCGCCCGCGCGGGTTCCGGCACGGCGGCTTGACGCGCGGGCAGGCGCTTGATTACTCTGGCGGGCGTTCCTGTTTCGCCCACAAGGAGTGTCCAGATGACTGCCCCCGCCACCGTCCCCGCCATCGACCGCCCCCTGCCCAAAAGCTATCTGACTGACGCTGAACGTGCGCAGAGGCTGGCGGAAGGGTCGACAGAAAACGCAATGTTCTTGGCCGAATCGCGCGCTGCGGGCAGGGCAGGTGATGAGGACGCTTCGTGGGCATGGCTTGCGCGCGCCGAGATGCCCGCCCATACGCTGCGTTTCCTGAAACATCGACGCGGCGCGGAGTTCATCCGTGAAATGGGTTTTGATACCACGCTGGCCGATCAGGAGTTCGGGGAAGGCTGGCTGGACAAGGAAGATCCGCTGTTCAAACGGTGGGCGTAAGTCATGACAGAACCTTCGCCTGAACTGGAAGGCCTGCTGTCGAATGAACATGCGGCTGTCCGCGCGTTGCGAGAGACACTGCTTGCCAAGGACTTGCACAATGCTCGATGCGATCTGCTGGGATATGTCCGCAAAGTTGCCCGCAGTGGCGATCTGGCGCTAATCATTGCTACGGAAAAGGCGATTGTGGAGGGCGATCTGGCGCGCTACGCCAACAGCAAGGCGATGACGCGCAGTCTGCAAGCGGCGCTGGATGATATTGCCGTCGTCGAAAAACACCTTGTCGCGGTTGCGGACAAATCCATGTACCGCATCATTGACGGCGCATACAGCCGCCCCAGAAGCCGCAAGAACGGTCTGCCGTTTGATGAAGCGCGTCAGGTGCTGGCAGGGCACCATGCCCGTCTGGCGAACATGGACAAGTCCCGTCTCGACGACGATGAAAAGGAGCTGGTCGACGCGCGCAAGGCGGCCATGAACGCAGCCATCCGGCGCTACATCGCCTTGCAGGAACAGTCGCTTGGCATCGTGCAGCAGGTCTCGCCGGTGCCAGAATAGCCGCCGCTGCGTGGCTGATTGCTTCCCCCTATGGTCATGATTGCCGCCGTTGCATTGGAAAGCGGCGAAGGGGTGTCTATCATGCGCCCCATCAACTTGACCAACCACACGAGAGGAACCCGCAATGAGTGCCATCAACAGCGAAATCAAACCCTTCAAGGCGCAAGCCTTCCACAACGGCCAGTTCATCGAAGTCACCGACGCCAACCTGCGCGGCAAATGGTCGGTGGTGTTTTTCTATCCTGCCGACTTCACCTTCGTCTGCCCCACCGAGCTGGGCGACCTGGCCGACAACTACGCCGAATTCAAAAAACTGGGCGTGGAAATCTACTCCGTTTCCACCGACACCCACTTCACCCACAAAGCCTGGCACGACGCCTCGGACACCATCAAAAAAATCCAGTTCCCGATGGTGGGCGACCCCACCGGCGCAATCTGCCGCAACTTTGACGTGATGATTGAAGAAGCCGGTCTGGCTGACCGTGGCACCTTCGTCATCGACCCCGAAGGCCGCATCCAGATTATCGAAATCAACGCTGGCGGCGTCGGTCGCGATGCGCTGGAACTGCTGCGCAAGGTCAAAGCCGCGCAATACGTCGCCGCGCACCCGGGCGAAGTTTGCCCCGCGAAATGGAAAGAAGGCGAGAAAACCCTGAAACCGGGTCTGGATCTCGTCGGCAAAATCTGACCGTTCCCTTTCCTCACGCTTTCCCGCTCCGCAGCCCGTGTGGCCCGGTCGGGGAAACCGGAGCGGGGCGGCGCTTTCCTGTGGCGCTCGTCCCGCTCCCCCTCCAGGCAGGAGGATTTCATTCTTGTCATGCCTTCCCGACGCCGCCCGTGTGCGGACGCCGCAGGCGCTTTGCTGCTTGAAGAGGTATCACCATGTTGGAAGACAGCCTGAAGGAACAGCTACAAACCCTGTTCGTCAATCTGCGCGAAACCGTCTACATCACGCCGTTTATTGACGATGGCCCGGTAAGCGAAGAAATGCTGGGCTTTTTGCGGGACGTGGCAGCGCAGTCCGAGCGCGTGCAACTGCAAGAAGCGCAGCGCGACGCCACCGGCGAGCGCGTACCCTCCTTTGCGCTGTCCAACGCCGCAGGCGACACCGGCATCCGCTTCGCCGGCATCCCCGGCGGGCACGAGTTTTCTTCGCTGGTGCTGGCGATTTTGCAAAGCGGCGGGCACCCGCCGAAAGTCGATGCAGACACCATCGCGCAAATTCGCGGGCTGACGGGCGAATTCCACTTTGAAACCTTCGTTTCGCTCTCCTGCCACAACTGCCCGGACGTGGTGCAGGCGCTCAACCTGCTGGCGGTGCTGAACCCCGGCGTGCGTCACACCATGATTGATGGCGCGCGCTTTCAGGACGAAGTGGAGCGCCGCGAAATCATGGCCGTGCCCAGCGTCTTTTTGAATGGCGAAGCCTTCGGTCAAGGGCGCATGGAACTGGCGGAAATTCTCAACAAGATTGACTCCAGCGCAACCGAACGCGCCGCCGAACGCCTCAACGAAATGGCGCCCTTTGACGTGCTGGTCATCGGCGGCGGGCCTGCGGGCGTGGCTGCCGCCATCTATTGCGCTCGCAAGGGTATCCGCACCGGCATCATCGCCGAGCGCATCGGCGGCCAGGTGCAGGATACGCTGGCGATTGAAAACCTCATTTCCGTGCGCCAGACCGAAGGACCGAAACTGGCGCTGGACCTGGAAGCCAACGCCCGCGACTACGGCGTCGAAATCATCAACCTTCAGCGCGTCGCCCATGTTACGCCCGCCTCCGCACCCGGCGTGCAGGCCGCGATTACGCTGGAAAACGGCGCCGAGCTGCGCGCTGGCGCGGTGATTCTCGCCACTGGCGCGCGCTGGCGCGAAATGAATGTGCCCGGCGAAGCCGAATACCGCGCCAAGGGCGTGGCGTTCTGCCCGCACTGCGACGGGCCGCTGTTCAAGGGCAAGCGCGTGGCCGTCATTGGCGGCGGCAATTCCGGCATTGAAGCCGCCATTGATCTGGCCGGTGTGGTCGAACACGTCACCGTGCTGGAATTTGCCCCCCAACTTCGCGCCGACGAAGTGCTGCTGCAAAAACTCGCCAGTCTGCCGAACGTCACCGTGCACAAAAACGCCCAGACCACCGAAGTGCTCGGCGACGGTCACAAAGTCACCGGCCTGCGCTACACCGACCGCGAAAGCGGCCAATCGCGCCAGCTTGATCTTGCCGGCATCTTCGTGCAAATCGGGCTGGTGCCGAACACTGCCTGGCTCGATGGCGTGGTCGAACGCAACCGCATGGGCGAGATTGTCGTCAACGCCCGCAATGAAACCAGCGCCGCCGGCATTTTCGCCGCCGGTGACTGCACCACCGTGCCCTACAAGCAGATTGTCATCGGCATGGGCGAAGGCGCCAAAGCCGCGCTGAGTGCCTTTGATTACCTGATTCGCACCCAAACCGAACGCCTTTGAATCGAGGGGTTTTGGGGGGCGTGCGGTGCGCCCCACTCTGTTCACCCCTTTTTGCGCCCGTGGCCGGAAGGCTTGCGGGCGTTTTTTTGTGCCCCCACGCTCACGCCAGCCGCGCTGCGCGCGTCTGTCATTCGCTGCCCCCCGAGGGGGCTGCCGCCCGCCTTTGGGCGGCCATGCGGCGGGCGGTTTGTGCCCCCCACGTTCGTGCCAGCCCGCTTCGCGGTCTGTCACTCTCTGTTCCACGTCGCCGCTAAAGCGGCTTCCGACTCCGGCGGGCAAAGCGATGCTTTGCCTTTTCGCCTCCGTCCCCCCAAGGGGGCGCGCCCGCCTTGAAGCGGTTCGGCGGCGGGCGCGGGCGCATCCGAGTCGGTGCTCGACTGGTGGGTTTGGTTGCTTCTCTTTTCACCCCGGAAGTCCACCGTGCGGTTGCGCCCGCCGTCGGCAGACCCGCCGT
>JAFZMK010000123.1 GCA_017553285.1 Rhodocyclaceae bacterium | reverse complement strand
TTCGGCGCGGCGGCTTTCGGCGCAGCGTTTTCCTGCGGTTTCAGCAGCATCAACTGCGGCGTGCCGCCCAGCGACCACATGTTGCCCAACCCGCCCATGCCGAACTGGTTGTACAGAATATTGCTGGCCTGCATCACCTGTTTTTCCAGCGGGCGGCTCATCTCGCGCCAGGTTTCCAGCAAGATGTCGTAGCAGTCGCGGTAATACGCCGCTGTGCGCTCGGGCGAGGGGCAGACCACGCCGGTCTGCATCGAGATGGCCTGCGCCGGGTTGGTTGCCTGAAGCAACGTGCTCATCCCCATCGTGCCGCCTTCGAGCACGGCGCGCGCCACGTCCAGATTGAGCGCGACCAGTTTTTGCGTCGCACTCAGCAGCGCCGTGGCCACCGTCAGCGTATCTTCCGCCGTGTGTTCGCGGGCTTGCGAAAACTGTTTGAACAAATCGTTCATTGATTTCTCCTGTGAAAGGAACCACTCGTTTCATGCCAAGGCAGCATCCTACCACCAAGACGCGCACAAACGGGCGATTGTCTGCCCTATAATCGCGCCCTTGAAATTTTTCACGCTTTTGTCGCCACGTCCGCTACGCCATCATGAGCACCCTTCCTGCCGAACCGCGCGAGTTCCTCACCTTTCTGCAAACACAATCGCCGGCCATGCGCGAGTGGCAGCCGCTGTCCATCGGCAGCGACAAGACCATCGCCGAGCTGTTTCCGGACGCCAGCCGCCGCCTGATTCGCACCACGCTGCGCAATTACACGCAGGCAACGCGCTATCTGAAAAACCTGCAACTGGCGCAGGTGCGTTTTCATTTCGACGGAAGCGAAGCCGAAGCCGTGCTGGAAGAACACCGCCAGCACGCTGCCCAGACGCTGAAAGAACGTTTCGCCGCCGCTGCCAAACGTCGCCGTGAAGCCGAAGCCTCCGCCCAGAAGCAGGCGAAGCTGCAACAGCTCGTCGAACACTTCGGCGGGCGCTAACATCCTTTTTCCACCCTCTGCGGCGTTTCCCGTGGGCAACACCCGCGCCCTGTCGCGCCGTTTTTCATCGGGCAAAGTTTGCCCGCCCCAAAATGACCGTACTACAATGCGCAGCTTGACCGACAGCGCAACCCCCACGCACACCCCGGCTTCTGCCAGCGTCGTTGCCCGCCTGCATGGTGAGCCGTTGCACGAACTGCCCAAGGATCTCTACATCCCGCCGGATGCGCTGGAAATCATTCTGGAAGCCTTTGAAGGTCCGCTGGATCTGCTGCTCTACCTGATCCGCAAGGCCAATATCGACATTCTCGATATACCGATGGCGCCGCTCACCGAGCAATACCTGCGCTACGTCGACGCAATGCGCGCCAGCCGTCTGGAACTGGCAGCCGAATACCTGCTGATGGCCGCCATGCTGCTGGACATCAAGTCGCGCATGTTGCTGCCGCGTCCGCCCGCACAGGCGGCGGAAGAAGAAGCCGACCCGCGCGCCGAGCTGGTGCGCCGTCTGGCCGAATACGAGCAGATGAAGCGCGCCGCGCAGATGCTCGATGAACTGCCGCGCGTCGGGCGCGATTACGAATGGGTGGGCGTGCTGGTGGCCGAGCGGGTCATCGAGCGCTTGCCCGAAGTCAGCCTGCACGATTTGCAACTGGCCTGGCTGGCAGTCATGCGCCGCGCGCGCCTGTTCCAGCATCACACCATCGGGCAGGAGACGCTTTCGGTGCGCGAGCAGATGAGCCACATCCTGCGCCGCTTTGAGGGCGCGCCGCACGCGCTGCTGGCGTTCGAGACGCTCTTTGACGTAGAGCACAACAGCCGCGCCGCGCTGGTGGTCACCTTTCTGGCGCTGCTGGAACTGGCCAAGGAAGGCTTGCTGGACATCGTGCAGCGCGAAGCGGCTGCGCCGATTTTTGTAAAACGTATATTGGATGCTGACACCACAACCCGTCACGCCTGAAGCGTGCAAACCCGTGCTGGAAGCCGCGCTGCTGGCGGCCAATGCGCCGCTGGCGATGGCACAACTGCGGCAGATGTTCGACCCCGACCCGGGCACGGACGTGCTGCGCGCCGCGCTCGCCGCGCTGGAACAAGACTGGCAGGGGCGCGGCGTGGAGCTTGCCCGCACCGCCTCGGGCTGGCGTTTTCGCACCCGCCCGTCCATGCAGCCGTGGCTGGAACGGCTCAAAGACGAAAAGCCGCCGCGCTATTCGCGCGCGGTGATGGAAACACTGGCCATCATCGTCTGGCGCCAGCCCGTCACGCGCGGCGATATTGAAGACATTCGCGGCGTGAGCATCTCGTCTGGCATTCTCAAAACGCTGGAATCGCGCGGCTGGATTGACGTGGTCGGTCACCGCGAAACCCCCGGCAGGCCGGCGCTGTTTGCCACCACCCGCCGCTTTCTTGACGACATGGGGCTGAAAAGCCTCACCGATTTACCCGATTTGCCCGAACTGGAAAGGATGATTGACCTTGCTGGCAACGAAGAAACCCCGCCGCATCCTGACGGCGACACGACTGAAAAAAGCGCCTGAAGACTCCGCGCAGGACAACGACTTCCTGCCCTCCACGGCCAATGACGAAGCCCCCGCGCCGCGCCCCGTCATCTCGCGGCGCCAGCGCTTGGTGCGCCCCGCACCGCCGGTGCGCCCGATTTCCGAAGCCGAATACGACGCCCGCCGCCTGCGCGAAAACAACGTGCTGGAGGACGACGAAGACGACTACGAAGAAGAAGACGACGGTCTGCTTTCCCGTCTGCGTCCGGACGCGCACCATTCCGCGCTGGGCTTGGGCGAGCGCGCGCCGCGCGCCAGCCGCATCAAGGCCAGCGCAGGCGAGAAAAAAACCCGCAAACCGCGCAAGGGCAAAGGCAAGGCGGCAGCCGCAAACGCCTTCACCCAGCCGGAGCGTCTGCAAAAAGTGCTCGCCCAGTTGGGCATCGGTTCGCGCCGCGAAATCGAAGAATGGGTGCTGGCCGGACGCATTTCCGTCAACGGTCTGCCCGCCGAACTGGGGCAAAAAATCGGCCCGGGCGACAAGGTGAAATACAACGGTCGCCTGTTGCCGCTGAAATTCAACATCCGCCGCGCGCGCGTCATCATGTATCACAAGCCGGAAGGCGAAATCGTCAGCAAGGACGACCCGGAAGGTCGCCCCAGCGTCTTCGACCGCCTCAGCGTCGTGCGCAAAGGCCGCTGGATTGCCATCGGGCGGCTGGACTTCAACACCTCCGGCATGTTGCTGTTTACCAACGATGGCGAGTTGGCCAACCGCCTGATGCACCCGCGCTATGAATTTCAGCGCGAATACGCCGTGCGCGTACTCGGCCAGCTTGATGACGCGCAGATGCGCGCGCTCACCGAAGGCATCGAACTTGAAGATGGTCCTGCGCGTTTTCTTTCCCTTGCCGACGAAGGCGGCGAAGGCGCAAACCACTGGTATCGGGTCGTGCTCTCTGAGGGGCGCAACCGCGAAGTGCGCCGCATGTTTGAGTATTTCGGGCTGACCGTCAGCCGCCTCATCCGCGTGCGTTTTGGCCCCTTCAGCCTGCCGCCGCGCCTCAAACGCGGCATGTGGATGGAACTGACAGAAACCCAGGTCGCCGCACTCGACCACCCGGAAACCGCCAGCATCCTGCCCGCGCCCGAAAAGCGCAAGGGCGCAGGTGGCAAGGCGCGGCGCGGCACGCGGCTGCACCGCACGCTGTTGCGCAACCGCAAACGCGGCAAGCGCCCCGGCGCAGGCATCGAAAGCTGAACTTGCGTGCAGCGCACAAAAAGGCGATGCTTTTCGGTATCATCAAACGTTTTTCAAAATTTTTGCGAACCCCAAAATGGCTCTGATTGTTCAGAAATATGGCGGCACCTCGGTAGGCAGTCCCGAGCGCATCCGCAACGTGGCGCGGCGCGTGGCGCGTTTTCACGCCAACGGTGATCAGGTCGTCGTCGTCGTCTCCGCGATGAGCGGCGAAACCAACCGCCTGATCGCGCTTGCCAACGAAATCTCCCCTCACCCCAGCCCGCGCGAACTCGACGCCATCGTCTCCACCGGCGAACAGGTCACCATCGGTCTGCTGTGCATGGCGCTGCACGAAATGGGGCTGGAAGCGAAAAGCTACACCGGCGCGCAGGTGCGCATCCTCACCGATTCGGCCTTCACCAAGGCGCGCATCCTGAAAATTGATGACGCGCCCATCCGCGAAGACCTCCAGCTTGGGCGCATCGTGGTCGTCGCCGGTTTTCAGGGCGTGGACCGCTTTGGCAACATCACCACGCTGGGGCGCGGCGGCTCGGACACCACTGGTGTCGCCCTTGCCGCTGCCCTGAAAGCGGACGAATGCCAGATTTACACCGACGTCGACGGCGTCTATACCACCGACCCGCGCATCGTCCCCGAAGCCCGCAAGCTCGACCGCATCACCTTCGAGGAAATGCTGGAACTGGCCAGTCAAGGCTCGAAAGTGCTGCAAATCCGTTCGGTGGAATTCGCCGGCAAATACAAGGTAAAACTGCGTGTGCTGTCTTCTTTTGAAGAAGGCGGCGAAGGCACGCTTGTGACTGTTGAGGAAACGAACAAGATGGAACAACCTGTCATCTCCGGCATCGCCTTTAACCGCGATGAGGCCAAAATCACCCTGCGCGGCGTGCCCGACCGCCCCGGCACCGCCTACCAGATTCTCGGCCCGATTGCCGAGGCCAATATCGACGTTGACATGATCATCCAGAACCTCGGTCACGACGGTCAGGCCAACGTTTCCTTCACGCTGCCGCGCAACGATTGCGACCGCGCCATGGCCGTACTCGAAGGCGTGCGCGAGCACATCGGCGCGCAATCGCTGCACAGCGACAAAAACATCGCCAAGGTTTCCGTCGTCGGCGTGGGGATGCGTTCGCACCCGGGCGTGGCGGCGATGATGTTCCGCACGCTCTCGGAAGAAGGCATCAACATCCTGATGATTTCCACCTCGGAAATCAAAATCTCGGTCGCCATTGAAGAGCGCCATCTGGAGCAAGCCGTCAAACGCCTGCACCACGCCTTTGAACTGGAACGCGCCAAATAAGGCGCGCGCCCGCATACTGTCCGCCTCATGACGACGGCCACCGGCGACGAACTCGTTGTCTTGCAGGATGTGCGCTTCGGCTATGACCCGCACCACGTCCTGCTAAGCAACATCCACTTCCGCGTGCGGCGCGGTCAGGTGGTCGCCATCATGGGCGGCAGCGGCAGCGGCAAAACCACGCTGCTGCGCCTGATTTGCGGCCAGCACGCGCCCATCTCCGGCAGCGTGCGCGTGATGGGCAAGGACTTGGGCAGCCTCACGCACGCCGAAAAATACGCCTTCCGTCGCCGCCTGGGGATGTTGTTCCAGTTTGGCGCGTTGTTTACCGACAGCACGGTGTTTGAAAACGTCGCCTTCCCGCTGCGCGAACACACGCAACTGCCTGAATCCATCATCCGCGATCTGGTGCTGCTCAAACTCAACGCCGTCGGGCTGCGCGGTGCCGCGCACCTGTATCCTGCCGAGCTTTCTGGCGGCATGGCGCGCCGCGTAGCCTTGGCGCGCGCCGTGGCGCTGGACCCCGAACTGATTTTGTACGACGAACCCTTCGCCGGACTCGACCCCATTTCGCTAGGCATCATCGGGCAGCTCATCCGCCGCCTCAATGACGCGCTGGGCGCGGGTTCCGTGCTGGTCACGCACGATGTGAGCGAATCGCTGGACATCGTCGATTACGTCTATTTCGTCAGCGAAGGCGGCATTGTTGCCGAAGGCACGCCGGACGAAATCCGCGCCGCCACGCATCCCTTTGTCGACCAGTTCGTACACGCCCGTCCCGACGGCCCCGTACCCTTCCACTACGCCGCCGAACCGCTCGCCCAAGCGCTGCTAGGGGGCACACCATGATGGACTGGGTAACTGAACCCCTACGCCACATCGGCGCGCGCATCATCAACGCCATCTGGCGGCTAGGCTTCATCCTGCGCTTTTTCGCCGCGCTGCTGCTCGCCTCGGGGCAATCCTTCACCCGCCTGCACCTGACGCTGCGCGAAATCTGGTTCACTGGCGTCTTGTCGCTTTCCATCATCATGGTCTCCGGCATGTTCATCGGCATGGTGCTAGGGCTGCAAGGGTATGAAATCCTGCAACGCTTCGGCTCGGGCGACGCGCTAGGCATCATGGTGGCGCTCTCGCTGGCGCGCGAACTCGGCCCCGTCGTCGCCGGTCTGCTCTTTGCCAGCCGCGCCGGTTCCGCCGTCACCGCCGAAATCGGCCTGATGAAAGCCACCGAACAATTGCAGGCGATGGACATGATGGCCGTCAACCCGCTGGCGCGCGTGGCCGCGCCGCGTTTCTGGGGTGGCGTGATTTCCATGCCGCTGCTGGCTGCCATCTTTTCCACCATGGGCGTGTTTGGCGGCTGGTTGATTGGTGTGGTCGTCATCGGCGTCGACCACGGCTCGTTCTGGTCGCAGATGCAGGCGTCGGTCGATTTCCGCATCGACATCGTCAATGGTTTCATCAAAAGCGTTGTCTTCGCGCTGGCGGTTTCCCTGATTGCCGTCTTTGAAGGCTACGACTGTCACCCCACCGCCGAAGGGGTCTCACGCGCGATTACCCGCACCGTGGTGCAAAGCGCGCTGACCATTCTGGCGCTGGATTTCATTCTCACCTCTTTCATGTTCCGGGGGCTTTCATGAGCCGCAAGACCATCGACCTGTGGGTCGGCATTTTCGCCGTGCTCGGCATTGCCGCCATCTTTTTCCTCTCGCTGCGCGTGAGCACCGTGCAAACCAGCAGCGGCGCACCCTACACGGTGTATACGTGGTTCGACAACATCGGCGGGCTGAAAGTGCGCGCGCCGGTGAAAAGCTCCGGCGTCGTGGTCGGGCGCGTGGCGGGCATCCGGCTCGATACGCAGAAATACCGCGCCGAAGTCACGCTGGCCATTGACCCTGCCTATCCCTTCCCGCGCGACACCGTCGCCGCCATTCTCACCTCGGGTCTGCTAGGCGAACAATACGTCGGGCTGAACCCTGGCGGCGAAGACGACATGCTCGCCAGCGGCGATACCATCACCATGACGCAATCTGCCGTCGTGCTGGAAAACCTCATCAGCCAGTTCCTCTACAACAGCGCCGCCAACGGCAGCGGCGACAAATCGTCGTCCCAACCCTAAGCCGCGCCCCGTTTCACCCTTTACCGCCTCGCCCTGATTATGTTCCGCACGCTTTCCCGTTCCTGCCTGCCCGCGCTGTGCGCGCTCGCCGTCGTGCTCACTGGCTGCGCCAGCACGCCTGCCAATACCCCTGACAATGCTTCTGCTTCTTCTGTTGTAGTCCACCCCGGGGATCCCTGGGAGCAAACCAACCGCGCCATTTTCCGCTTCAACCAGAACCTGGACGAAGCCGTCCTGCTGCCGCTGGCCAAAGGCTACAAGGCGATTACGCCGCAGCCCGTGCGCATCGCCGTGCGCAACTGGTTCAACAATCTGGACGACCTCTGGATTGGTTTTAACAGCATGTTGCAAGGCAAATTCGCCAACGGCGTCAATGACTGGGCGCGCTTCATCTTCAACAGCACCTTGGGGCTGGGCGGGTTCATTGACATCGCCTCGCCCGGCGGAATGCCCAAGCATGACGAAGACTTCGGCCAGACGCTGGCGGTCTGGGGCGTGGGCGAAGGGCCGTTTGTCATGCTGCCCCTCTTTGGCCCGTCCACGCTGCGCGACGCGGGCGCACTGCCGGTGGATTTGGCCGCCTCGCCGCTGTGGTTTGTAGACGACACCTGGCCGCTCACCATCTTGCACTTCGTCCACGCGCGCAGCGAACTCATCGGCACGGAAGACCTGCTGCGTCAGGCCACCTTTGACGAATACGCTTACATGCGCGATTTTTATCTGCAACAGCGCCGCTATAAAGTATCCGACGGGCAGGCGACGCAAAGCTATGACGACCTCTACGACGAGCTGAACGACTGACCCGCCCCCATTGTCTTGACCTCACAGGAGTTCCTTTCATGATGTTGAAAAAAACCGCCACCTTGCTTGCCGCCCTCAGCCTCGCCCTGCCGTTCGCTGTGACGCCCTCGCCCGCCTTCGCCGCCGAAACCACCGCCCAAGCCACCGCGCCGGATGCACTGGTCAAGGACATCAGCACGCAGGTGCTCGACACCTTGCGCAACTCCCCTGAAATCCGCGCTGGCGACAGCGGCAAGGCTGCCGAACTCATCCAGACCATCGTGCTGCCGCACTTTGACTTCGTGCGCATGACCCGTCTGGCGGTCGGCAAAAACTGGCGCAGCGCCACCCCCGAACAGCAGCAGGAACTCACCGGGCTGTTCCGCGACCTGCTCGTGCGCACCTATTCCAACGCGCTGACGCAATACCGCGACCAGACGCTGGAAGTCAAACCCGCCCGCGCCGGTGCCGCCGCAGACATCATGCAGGTGCCCACCGAAATCGTGCAATCGGGCGCGCAGCCGGTCGCCGTCGAATACGTGCTGCAAAAGCAGGGCGACGAATGGAAAGTGTTTGACATCGTGGTCATGGGCACCTCGCTGGTGATTAACTACCGCAACACCTTTGAGCAAAAAATCTCGCAGGCGGGCATCGACGGGCTGATTCAGTCCCTGAAAAATCAGGAATTCAAGCCCGACGCCACGGGCAGCACCGCGAAATGAGCAACGACACCCTGCGCCTGACCGGCGAGCTGACGCTGGCAAACGCTGCCGCGCAGCTCGCCGCAGGTCAGCGTTTTCTGTCCGCCGCCCCCGCCGGTGCGGTACTCACGTTTGACCTGCGCCAGATTGCCCGCGCCGACACCTGCGCGCTGGCGCTGGTCTGCCAATGGTCGCGGCAGGCCGCCAATCATGCGCAAACGCTGCGCTGGGCAAACGTGCCGCCCAACGTGCTCGCACTCGCCCGCGCCCACGCCGCCGAGGAAGTGTTTGCGGACAGCCCGGAACGGGCTGGCGCGAACGTGGGGGGCGCAAACCCGCCCGCCGACGAGGCAAGCCTCGCATGAGTGCCATTTCCGTCCGGCAGGTCAGCAAACGCTATGACCCGCAAAGCACCGACGCCTTGCGTGACGTTTCGCTGGAAATTGCCGAAGGTGAATTTTTCGGTCTGCTCGGCCCCAACGGGGCGGGCAAGACCACGCTGATTTCCGTGCTGGCCGGGCTGACCCGCCCCAGCGCTGGCAGCGCCAGCGTGATGGGCTACGACGTTGTGCGCGACTACCGCCAGGCGCGTCTGAGCCTGGGCGTGGTGCCGCAAGAGCTGGTCTTTGACCCGTTTTTCACCGTGCGCGAACTGCTGCGCATTCAGGCCGGCTATTACGGCGTGCGCAACAATGAGGACTGGATTGACGAAATCCTCACCCGCCTCGGTCTGGCGGACAAGGCCAACGCCAACATGCGCGCGCTCTCTGGCGGCATGAAGCGGCGCGTGCTCGTCGCCCAGGCGCTGGCGCACCGCCCGCCGGTGATCATCCTCGACGAACCCACTGCCGGCGTGGACGTAGAACTGCGCCAGGGTTTGTGGGAATTCATCGGCCACCTCAACCAGCGCGGTCACACCATCGTGCTGACCACGCACTATCTGGAAGAAGCGCAGGCGCTGTGCGGGCGAATCGCCATGCTCAAACAAGGGCAGATTGTCGCGCTCGATACCACGCACAACCTGCTGCACCGTTTCGCCAGCCATTGTCTGCGCGTGCGCCTGGAACGCCCCGAAGCGGCGCTGGCGCTGGGCGGCGAAGCGGGCGCGGATGGTTGGGTCGAATTTGCGCTGGAACACTGCGCCGACGTTGAACCCTTGCTCGCCCGCCTGCGCGCGCACGACGTGCCGGTGCAAGACATCGAACTGGGCGCGCCCGAACTGGAACACGTTTTTCGGGAGATCATGCACCGTGCCTGAGCTTCATTCCCGCCTTCTTTCGTCCTCTGCCTGGATCGGCTTTCGCACCCTGTTTGGCAAGGAAGTCATGCGTTTCTGGAAAGTCGGCGTGCAGACCGTCGGCGCGCCCGTGCTCAGCGCCCTGCTCTATTTGCTGATTTTCGCCCAGGTGCTGGACCGGCGCGTCACCGTCTATGACGCCGTCACGTACAGCCAGTTTCTCGCCCCCGGCCTCATCATGATGTCCGTGCTGCAAAACGCCTTTGCCAACACCTCTTCCTCGCTGATTCAAAGCAAGATTACCGGCAACATCATCTTCATCCTGCTCTCGCCCATTTCCTGGCAAAGCATGTTTGCCGCCTACACGCTGGCAGCCATCTTGCGCGGTCTGCTGGTGGGCGTGGGCGTGTTGCTCGTCGCCGCACCGCTCACCCATGTCGGCGTCGCCGCCCCGCTGTGGGTGCTCGTCTTTGCCCTGCTGGCCAGTGCGCTGATGGGCGCACTGGGCATCATCGCCGGCATCTGGTCGGACAAATTCGACCAGCTCGCGCTGTTTCAAAACTTCCTCATCATGCCGCTGACCATGCTCTCGGGCGTGTTCTACTCGCTGCACATGCTGCCCCCGTTCTGGCAGCAAGTGTCGCACTTCAACCCGTTTTTTTACATGATTGACGGACTGCGCTACGGCTTTTTCGGCCAGTCCGACGTCTCGCCCTGGCTCAGTCTGGGGGTCACCGCCGCCTGCCTCGTTCTGGTGACGGCAATCGCCTTGCGAATGCTCGCCAGCGGCTACAAACTGCGCACCTGAACCGTTTTTTGCCCCACACGCACCACCATGTTTGACCCTGCCGAAATCGAGCGCCTCATCCTCGCCGGTCTGCCCTGCGAACACGTCCGCGTTACCAGCGACGACGGCACGCACTTTCACGCCACCGTCGTCAGCGCCACCTTTGCCGGACAGAGCCGCGTGCGCCAGCACAAAGCCGTCTATGACACGCTGGGCGCACTGCTCGGCAATGAAATCCACGCCCTGCAAGTTGC
>JAFZMK010000122.1 GCA_017553285.1 Rhodocyclaceae bacterium | reverse complement strand
GGCGCGTCGATGCCGATGAACAGGTCGGGCGGCGCGGCCAGCAGGCTTTGCCGCAGGCGGGCGCGAATGGCGAGAATTTCGGGGGCGTGACGCAGGGCGTCGACAAAGCCGTTGACGGCGAGCGCTTCAAACGGGTGCAGGCTGGTGAAACCTTGCGCTTGCATGAGCGGGCCGCCAATGCCGAAAAATTCGGCGTGCGGGTAGCGCGCGCGCAAGGCGGCGAGCAGGTGCGAGGCGAGCAAGTCGCCGGAGGGTTCTCCGGCAACCAGTGCGATGCGCAGCGGGGCGGGCATGATGGGCGCGCCGCCTAGCGGACGATGCCCCGCTGGCTGTCGGCGCAGAGGAAGTCACGCAGGATGAGCAGTTCGGGCGTGGCTTGCGCCATCGCTTCGATTTCTTCGCGCGCTTGTGCCAGCGTCAAGCCGCTGCGGTAGAGCACGCGGTAGGCGCGCTTGACGGCGGCGATGGCATCCCTACTGTAGCCGCGCCGCCGCAGCCCTTCGCTGTTGGTGCCGTGCGGGGCGGCGGGGTTGCCGGTGACGGTGACAAAGGGCGGCAGGTCTTGCAGCAAGATGCTGCCGCCGCCGCACATGCTGTGCGCGCCGATGCGGGTGAATTGGTGCACGGCGGTCAGCCCGCCGAGGATGACCCAGTCGCCCAGATGCACGTGCCCGGCGAGCGTGACGTTGTTGGCGAGGATGGTGTTGTCGCCCACTTCGCAATCGTGGGCAATATGCACGTTGGCCATCACCCAGTTGCCGTTGCCGACGCGGGTGATGCCGCCATCTTGCACGGTGCCGGTGCTGAAGGTGCAGTGTTCGCGGATGGTGTTGCCCTCACCAATGACGAGGCGGGTGGCCTCGCCGCCGTATTTTTTGTCCTGCGGCTCGCAGCCGATGGCGCAGAAGGGGAAGATGCGGTTGTTGCGCCCGATTTCGGTGTGCCCGCCCAGCACGACGTGCGCGCCGATTTCGCAGCCGTCGCCAATCGTGACGTGGGCACCGACGATGCTCCACGGGCCGATGGTGACGTTTTCGCCAAGGACGGCACCGTCTTCAATGATGGCGCTGGGGTGGATGCGCTCAGCCATGTTGCGGCACCTTGATGGCGCTCATGAGTTCGGCTTCGGTGGCGAGCGCTTCGCCCACGTAGGCAGCAACCTGATATTTGCCGATGTTGCGCATTTCGCGGATTTGCTGCACTTCGAGACGAAGCTGGTCGCCGGGGACGACGGGGCGCTTGAAGCGCGCCTTGTCGATGGCAGCGAAGTAGGTTTCGGTGTTTTCATCAGGCTTGAAGCCGCGCGTTTTGAAGGCGAGCAGGGCGGCGGCCTGGGCGAGGGCTTCGAGGATGAGCACGCCGGGCATCACCGGCTGGTGCGGAAAATGACCGGGGAAGAAGGGTTCGTTGATGGTGACGTTTTTGATGGCGACGATGCGCTTGCCCGGCTCAAATTCGATGACGCGGTCGACGAGCAGGAAGGGGTAACGGTGGGGGAGATATTCGCGGATTTCGCTGATTTCCATGATG
>JAFZMK010000121.1 GCA_017553285.1 Rhodocyclaceae bacterium | reverse complement strand
CTGTCTTTGGCAAAATGGATGAAAAAAGGCGGTTCCCTTCGCTAACGTCCGAAACGCTCCGCACTATGAATGCGGCGACAGATAACCGCCCGAAACCATCCTGCCCCCGCCCTGCCCCAAAGTCAAGCGTGCAACCGTTAGCAGGGTGGGCAACTTGTTGCCCACCTTTTCGTGTGCGCGTGGGACGGAGGCGAAAAGGCAAAGCATTGCTTCCCCACGTCGCTTCCACGTCGCAGCTTTGCTGCTCCGAGGCAAAGCTATGCTTTGCCTCCCTACGGGCAGCTTCCGACTCCGCAAAACAAAGCGATGCTTTGTTTTTCTCCGTCCCGCCGGAGTCGGAAGCCGCTTTAGCGGCGACGTGGGCGAAGGTTGGCGAAACATCGTTTCGCCAGCCGTAGCCGGAAGCCGCTTTAGCGGCGACGTGAAGACGAAGCACCGCTTCGTCTCGGATGCCGCCCCAAAGGGCTGCGACGTGGAGGGCAGACGCGCATGGCGCAGGTTTTGGGCGCACATGCGCCGGGGGTGTGACGGCACGCGCAGCCCCCCCCTGGGGCAGAAGTTGGCAAAGCAACGCATTGCCCGCCAAAGCCGGAGCCATCTGGCGACGACGACGCGAAGGCGCACCCATTCGTCCGCTTCGCCCGCGTCCAGCTTGCCATCAGCGGCGTCTTGGCGTAGCTTTTCCAGCGCGGCAAAGTTTTCGGGAGGTGCAAAATGCAGGTCAGAAAAACATGCCAGACACGGAAGAAAGAACCGAAATTCGTGCAAGGCGCTTGGGCTTGCATCATCGGCGCGGTCATATTGCTAATACTGTTCGTAAATCCGCTCTGGTTGTCTAATGGCATTATGGCAATTTTTGGCTTGTACGGATTCGTGGTGCTCTTTTGTGTAGTCTTCGGTCTCCTGCGTGGATTATGACGAACAGAGTTCTTACGATTCGTGACGCTCTATTTTGTAGTCATCGGAACCCTCGGCGGCATTCTTGGCAAGTAGTGCAGCAGGGTTGGGCAACTTCAACGGGTTGACTTTCTAACGGCGCGGGCGCAGGATGGGCGCGTCATCGGGCGCGCTCTGCGTCGACGGATCGAAGTAAGCCCGGACTACGCCACAGTGTCGACGCGCTGTGGCGTTTCTATTTCAGCCACGGGCACCGCCAGCGACGGGCGCAGATGCACCGCCGCACTTGACTTTCTAACGGCGCGGGCGCAGGATGCGAACCGCTATGGCTCCATTAGTGCTTAGACCACGCCCATAGAGTGCCAGGCCGCCGCGAACGACTAAGCGATTCGCGGCTTTTTTATTTCTGCCGCTTGCGCCTTCCCGCGCGCGGACGCAGCCCGCTGCCCGGTACGCACCTTTGTCCGCCGGGCGGGGGAAGAGAAAATGGAAATGGCAGGCGCGCTTGACTTTGGCGCGGCGCGGGCGCAGGATGGCGGTGTCATTGGCACCGCTGTGCGGCGAACACCCCCAAGGATTGCCAGACGAAGCCACGGCGACGCCGCGCCGTGGCTTTTCTTTTGCCCATCGTCTTGCACCGGCAAAGAGACGGGGATAGGATGGCGTCGGCGGCCATCTGTTCGTCGTGCTCATACCACGAAGCGTCTAGGGCGTTCCGATAGGGGGTCGCCTCTTTCGCAGTACAAGAATTTCCGCGCCAGCGCTTGGCGCTTTCCAACCCCTCAGAAGCGGCACGATGGCGCACACCGCCCTGCTGTTTCTGGCTCCGCTGGTTTTGATGTTGGTGCAGATTGCGGCTTCAAGGGAGGATGTCATCATGAAACCTCAGAAAAAACGGGAACACGTAAAGGGCGCGTGGTGGTACATCGCCGGATGTATCGCGTTTTTCGCATGGTGCGCAGAAACGGGGCGCGATCCGGGGGCGATTTTGGACGGTGTTGTCGGTGCAGGCTTTTTCCTTTGCGGGGCGCTGGTCGTGTTCTGCTTTGTCGTCGCCATCATCGGCGGCATTCTTGGCGGCAATGGCAAGTAGCGCGACAGGATGGTCAACTTCAACGGGTTGACTTTCGGGCGGCGCGGGCGCAGGATGGCGGCGTCATTGGCGCGGAGTGCTGCGATCACGACCATACAGCGCCAGACAGCCCGCAGGTGGCGCAGCGCCTGCGGGCTTTTTCATGCCCGCCCTTTGCGGATTCTTGACTTTGGCGCGGGGCGGGAACAGGATAGGCTCTGCTCTGGTGCGGTGTAGCGTGATGGGTAAACGACGGCGAAGCCCGCAAGGGTGGTGGCGAATGATGCAGGTTCGAGTCCTGCCCCGCATCAGGGCATCCTTCTATCCGTGCGCGCTTGTATGCCGCGCGCATTTCTCCCTTCCCGTTCGCGGCATAATGCGTGGCGATGAATACGCAAACCGATTTCCATTTCATGCGTCTGGCGCTGGATGAGGCGGCGCGGGGGGCGCAGGCGGGCGAGGTGCCGGTGGGGGCGCTGGTTGTGCGCGAGGCGCAAGTGCTCGCCCGGGCGCACAATTGCCCCGTCAGTGCGCAAGACCCGACCGCGCACGCGGAAATCCTGGCGCTGCGCGAGGCCGCGCGCGCGCTGGGCAACGACCGTCTGCCCGAGTGCACGCTGTACGTCACGCTGGAGCCGTGCGCGATGTGCGCGGGTGCCATCCAGCACGCGCGTCTGGCGCGCGTGGTGTTCGGCGCGCCGAACGAGAAAACCGGCGCGGCAGGGAGCGTGCTGGATTTGTTCGCGCCGCAGGTCGGCCTCAATCACCACACCGCGCTGACCCGCGACGTGCTGCGCGAGGAGAGCGCGCAATTGCTGGCGGCGTTTTTCCGCACGCGCCGCTGACCTTGCCGCGCGCTGCCCATGCAAACGGGCGGCTCGCGCCGCCCGTTGTACGTCCTGAAGCATCCCCGTTTAGCACCCGCCCGCCGTGGTGCAGGCGGCAGGACCGCAGGGGAAGGGTTGTGCGCCGGCGGGGAGTTGTTCGCGATCAAAGTCAAAGCCGCGTTCGTTGAGGAACAGCACCAGCGCGCTGTCCATGCCGGCTGCGTGGGTGAGGAACCATTCGGGGATTTCGCGGATGAGTTGCGCCAGCCAGGTGACGTCGCCTTGCGCCAGCAGGTCGCGAATTTCGCGCAGTACGCCGAGCACGCGGGCGTGTTCGGCTTCGTGACAGCCGGGAAAGCCGACAATTTTCATCCAGCGGTCTTCCTGCGCAAAATGCCGTTCGCAGTGATCTATGAAGGTTTCCAGCGCGGCAAGCCGCGCGTCCGGCGTCTCGGCGGCAGCCAGCACTTGATAACAGTCGACAAATTCGCGGTGCGTGTCGTCCACACGCGGCACGCCGAGGACGAGTTCGTCACTCCATTGCAGGGCGGGCGCGGCGGCTTCGGCGCGGGTGCTCATGGGGGCGGAGGCGGCGGTTATTTCACTACCGTCAGGTGCGGGCGGCGCGGTGTGTGCGGCGCGGGCGGGGGGTCGTCCTCGCCTTCGTCCTGACGCACTTCGTTGCCTGCCACCGGTTTGAGCGGGGTGAGACGCGGGGCGTTGCGCGCGTCCCCTTTGCCTTCGTCCAGGTCATTGCGGGTTTGCGCGGCGGCAACCGCTGCGTGCAGGTCCGGCTCGAAGGCCATGCCCTGCCCGTTGTGCGCGGCGTAAATGGCGGCAACGTGGCCGACAGGAATATAGAGCGAGTGCGCCACACCGCCAAAACGCGCCTGGAAGGTGATGGCTTCGTTGCCAATCACGAAGTGGTGCGTGGCCTCGGGGCCGATGTTGAGCACAATCTGACCATCACGGGCATAGCCTGCGGGCACCCGCACGTTTTCATCCACCACGCAGGCAATGTGGGGCGTGAAGCCTTGGTCCAGACACCATTCGTAAATGGCGCGAATCAGGTAGGGCTTGGCAGAAAGCAAGGTGGCGGCGTTCATGGCAAGACTCGCGTGTGGCGCGCCCGCGTCAGCGGCGCATGATTTTTTCCGAGGCGGTCAGCGCGTCGATAAAGCCGTGGCGGCTGAAAATGCGCTCAGCGTATTTCATCAGCCCGGCAGCCGAGCGCGGCAGGCTGATGCCGTAGTGCTCCAGACGCCACAGCAGCGGGGCGATGGCAACGTCGAGCATCGAAAATTCGTCGCCCAGAATGTATTTCTGACGGCTGAAAATGGGCGCGAACTGAATCAGTTCGTCACGCACGTGGGTGCGGCTTTTGTCTGCTTCGCGCCCGCCCATTTCGAGCTTGGGCATGTGCGAGAACACTTCGTGCTCAAAGGTGTGCAGCAGTTGCCGCGCCTTGGCACGCAGCATCGGGTCGGGCGGCATGAGCTGCGGGTGCGGGAAGCGCTCGTCAATGTATTCGTTGATGATGTTGGCTTCATGCAGGACGAGGTCGCGGTCGACGAGCACGGGCACGCGGTTGTAGGGGTTGATGACCGCGATGTCTTCCGGTTTGTTGTAGAGGTCGACATCAATTACTTCAAAATCCATGCCTTTTTCAAAAAGCACGATCCGGCAGCGGTGGCTGAACGGGTCGGTCGTGCCGGAATACAGCGTCATCATGGTGAGAGTTGCTCCATGTCAAAAACAAGCCGCACCCGGCAAGGGGTGCGACCTGTCAGCAAGCCGCAGACACAACAGGCGCGCGGCCAGAATTGGTGATTAAACGAACGGTGCGCCGGTCAGTGCACATCCTTCCAGTAGTTGAGCTTGAGCAGGTAGGTAATCACCAGCAGCACAGCCAGGAAGCCCAGCACGAACAGCCCCAGCGATTTGCGGAAATTCGCTGAAGGGTCGCCCGCCCAGACGAGGAAGGAGACGAGATCGGCAACCGCTTCGTCATACTGCTCGACGGAGAGCTTGCCGGGCTTGGTCAGCGACAGTTGCAGCACATCGCCATGTTCGCCCTGCGTCACCGTGGCCGTCTGCTCGCCCTGGAATTCATACAGGACGTGCGGCATCCCCACGTTCGGGAAGATTTCGTTGTTCCAGCCAGTGGGACGTTCCGGGTCGCGGTAGAACTTGCGCAGATAGGTGTAGACCCAGTCTGCACCGCTGCCAAATTCCGACGAACGGGCGCGCGTGACCAGCGTGAGATCGGGCGGGCGCACGCCAAACCAGCGTTTGGCATCGGCGGCCTGAATCGCGGGAATCATCAGATCGCCCACTTTGGCACCGGCGATGAAAATCAGGTTTTTCTCAATCTCTTCCGGCGTCAGGCCAATCTGCTCCATGTGGTTGTAGCGCACAAAGCTCAGACCATGACAGCCCATGCAGTTGTTGACGAAGATTTTGGCGCCGCGTTGCAGGCGTGCCTGATCGGTGGAAACCGGTGCCTTGTCCAGATGCACCGCCTCAGAGGCGAGCGCCAGGCCCGGGGCGAAGAGGACTACGGCCAGCAGCCCTTTCAGACGTTGAATCATTTTGGTCATCATTTGAAGTTCACCCTTTCCGGTTCCGGTTTGCATTTGTCCAGTTTCGACCACCACGGCATGGTGATGAAGAAGAGGAAGTAGTAGACCGAGAAAATCTGCGCCACCGGCGCGCCCGGCACGCCGAAGGGGAAGACGTAGTCCGGCGCTTTGACGCCGAGGAAGCCAAGCGTGATGAACACGACGACAAAAATGGCCAGCAGCGTCTTGGTAATCGGCCCTTTGTAGCGGATGGACTTCACCGGGCTGCGATCGAGCCACGGCAAGAAGCCCAGCACCACCACCGATGCGCCCATCGCCACCACGCCCCAGAACTTGGCGTCGATGCCAAAGAGCGGATAGGTGACCGCGCGCAGGATGGAGTAGAACGGCGTGAAGTACCAGACCGGCGCGATGTGCGGCGGCGTGGTCAGCGGGTCGGCTTGCAGGAAGTTGTTGTATTCCAGGAAGTAGCCGCCGCCTTCCGGGGCGAAGAACATCACGGCGGCGAAGAACATCAGGAAAATCACCACAATGAACGAATCCTTCACCGTGTAGTACGGGTGGAAGGGCACGCCATCGAGCGGCACGCCATTGGCGTCTTTGTGTTTCTTGATTTCGATGCCGTCGGGGTTGTTCGAGCCGACTTCGTGCAGCGCGATGATGTGCGCGGCTACCAGCCCGATCAGCACCAGCGGCACGGCACAGACGTGGAAGGCGAAGAAGCGGTTCAGCGTCGCATCGCTCACCACGTAGTCACCGCGAATCAGCAGGGAAAGATCGGGACCGATGAAGGGAATGGCAGAGAACAGGTTCACAATCACCTGCGCACCCCAGTAGGACATTTGCCCCCACGGCAGCAGATAGCCCATGAACGCTTCGGCCATCAGGGCGAGGAAAATCAGCGTGCCGAAAATCCACACCAGCTCGCGCGGCTTGCGATACGAACCATAGAGCAGACCACGGAACATGTGCAGATAGACCACGATGAAGAAGGCCGACGCCCCCGTGGAGTGCATGGTGCGGATAATCCAGCCGCCATTGACCTCGCGCATGATGTATTCAACGCTGGCAAAGGCCACCGGCACACCGGCGGCGTTCAGCGTGCCGTCCGGCTTGTAGTTCATCACCAGGAAAATGCCGGTGATAATCTGGATGGCCAGTACCACGGTGGCAAGAATGCCGAAGGCATACCAGAAGTTGAAGTTCTTCGGCGCGTAGTATTCGGAAAGGTGGGCTTTCCAGGTGGACGTCAGCGGAAAGCGCGCGTCAATCCAGTCGATCAGGGCTTCGCATTTGGTCGTCATGATGTCAGGCCTTTCCGTCCTCGCCGATCATCAGCGTGGTGTCGGAGATGTAGTAGTGGGGAGGGATGTCCAGGTTGGTCGGCGCCGGCTGGCTTTTGAAGACGCGACCAGCCAGGTCGAACTTGGAGCCGTGACAGGGGCAGAGGAAACCGCCGGGCCAGTCCGCACCCATGCCGCTTTCTGCGCCTTCCTTGAATTTTTCACTGGGCGAGCAGCCAAGGTGCGTGCAGATGCCCACCGCCACGAGGTATTCGGGCTTGATGGAACGGTGCTGGTTCTTGGTGTATTCGGGCTGGATGGATTTTTCGGAGGCAGGGTCGCTGACCAGCGCATCGGCCTGTTTCAGCGATTCGAGCATTTCCGGCGTGCGGCGCAGCACCCAGACGGGTTTGCCACGCCATTCAAAGACCTTCATTTCCCCGGGACCGATGTCGCCAATATCGGCTTTCACCGGCGCGCCCGCCGCGCGGGCACGGTCAGAAGGCGCAAAACTTGCCACGAAGGGCACGGCAGCAGCCGCAACCGCCACGCCGCCGGTGACGGTAGAGGCCACCAGCAGGGTGCGCCTGCCGCTGTCCATTGTTTTCTTTTCCTCGCTCATGTTTGTTCCCTAACTCAAGGCTGCGTTAAAAGTGCAAGATTATAAGAGAAAAGCCGGGGGCGCGTAACAGCAACGTTACGCGCACCCCGCCACCATCATTTTTCCGGCAACGCCGGATGTCAGCCCGCTGCGGGCGTCGGCGCGTCCAGCAGCGCCTTCATGCTCAGGCGAATCTTGCCACGGTCGTCCGTCTCGATGACCTTGACGCGCACCGTCTGCCCTTCCTTGACGTAGTCGGAGACGACGTTGACGCGCTCGTGCGCAATCTGGGAAATATGCAGCAGACCATCCTTGCCGGGCAGGATGTTGACGATGGCACCAAAGTCGAGCAGACGCACCACCGTGCCTTCATAAATCTGCCCCACTTCGGCTTCGGCGGTGATGTCTTCGATGCGTTTTTTCGCTTCTTGTGCGCCGGTGGCGCTGACCGAGGAGATGGTGATCTGGCCTTCGTCGGAAATTTCGATCACCGTGCCAGTCTCTTCCTGCAAGGCGCGGATGACGGATCCGCCCTTGCCGATGACGTCGCGGATTTTTTCCGGATTAATCTTCATGGTAATCATGCGCGGGGCGTATTCGGAGACTTCGCCACGGTGCGAGAGCAGCGCCTGCTTCATGCGGGCGAGAATCTGCTGGCGACCTTCGCCTGCCTGCGCCAGCGCAATCTGCATGATTTCCTTGGTGATGCCCTGAATCTTGATGTCCATCTGCAAGGCGGTGACACCGTGTTCGGTACCGGCGACCTTGAAGTCCATGTCGCCGAGGTGGTCTTCATCGCCGAGGATGTCGGTGAGCACCGCAAAGCGGTTGCCTTCTTTAATCAGCCCCATGGCGATGCCTGCCACATGCGCCTTGAGCGGCACGCCCGCATCCATCATCGCCAGCGAGCCGCCACACACCGAGGCCATGGAGCTGGAACCATTCGATTCCATGATTTCGGAGACGACGCGGATGGTGTAGCTGAATTCTTCGCTCGTCGGCAACACCGCTGCCAGCGCGCGTTTTGCCAGACGGCCATGACCGATTTCGCGGCGTTTGGTGCCGCCCATGCGCCCGGTCTCGCCGGTGGAAAACGGCGGGAAGTTGTAGTGCAGCAGGAATTTTTCGCGGTATTCGCCGGCGATGGCATCGATGATTTGCTCGTCGCGCGAGGTGCCCAGCGTCGCCACGGCAAGCGATTGCGTCTCGCCGCGCGTAAACAGCGCCGAACCATGCGCGCGCGGCAGCACGCCGACGCGAATGTCAATCGGGCGCACGGTGCGCGTATCGCGCCCGTCAATGCGCGCTTCGCCCGCCAGAATGCGGCTGCGCACGATGTTGGCTTCCAGTTCGTGGAACAAATCGTTCAGCTCGTTGCCGCCGTATTCTTCGCCGTTGGCGGTCAGCGCGGCAAACGTGGCTTCGCGCACTTCGTTGATGCGCTGCACGCGCGCCTGTTTGGCGGTGATGCGGAAGGCTTCTTCCAGCCCCGGGCGGGCAAGTTCGTTCATGCGCGCGACCAGTGCTTCGTTTTTCACCGGCGGCTGCCAGTCCCATTCCGGCTTGCCGGCGACGGAGACCAGTTCGTTGATGGCCTGAATGACCGCCTGCATTTGCTCGTGACCATAGACCACCGCGCCCAGCATGACTTCTTCGGACAATTCGCGCGCTTCGGACTCCACCATCAGCACGGCGGCTTGCGTGCCCGCCACGACGAGGTTTAACTGGCTGGTTTGCAGTTGCGTCGCCGTCGGGTTCAGGATGTACTGACCATCGCAATAGCCCACGCGGGCGGCACCAATCGGGCCATTGAAAGGCACGCCGGAAATGGCCAGCGCGGCAGAGGCGGCAATCATCGCGGGAATGTCGGAGTCGACTTCCGGATTGAGCGAGAGCACCAGCGCAATCACCTGCACTTCGTTATAGAAGCCGTCCGGGAACAGCGGACGAATCGGACGGTCGATGAGGCGCGAGACCAGCGTTTCCTTTTCAGTGGGGCGCCCTTCGCGCTTGAAGAACCCGCCCGGAATGCGCCCTGCGGCGTAGAACTTTTCGACGTAATCGACCGTCAGCGGGAAAAAGTCCTGCCCGGGCTTGACATCTTTGGCCGCGACCACGGTGGCGAGCACCACCGTGTCGTCCATATTCACGAGCACCGCGCCGCCGGCCTGGCGGGCGATTTCGCCGGTCTCAAGGGTGACGGTGTGCGCACCGTAGGTAAATTTTTTCTGGATGGATTGTGGCACGATGAATTCCTTTCTTTTCAGTTCTCAACAATAAACAACGAGGGATGCGCAGGCGCGGCATCTTTGCCGCGCGCGTGCGCGTTTGCTGCTTCACAAAAGCAAAAGCGGCACGCTTCCTCAAGGAAACGTGCCGCCAGTTTGCCGCTACGCCACTGCCGCCGCCTGTGGGCGGAACGGCACCCACCACCCGTTCGGGCAGGTATTTGCGACGGGAGAAGTGCGCGAAAACAGCGGCAAGGCAGAACCTTCTGCGGGTTGGGTTATTTGCGCAGACCGAGGCGCTCAATCAGCTTGCGATAGGCGTCCGCGTTGTGCGCTTTCAGGTAGTCCAGCAACTTGCGGCGACGGCTGACCATTTTCAGCAGACCACGGCGGGAGTGGTGGTCTTTGGCGTTGGCCTTGAAGTGGCCGGTCAGCCCGTTGATGCGGGCGGTGAGCAGCGCCACTTGCACTTCCGGCGAACCGGTGTCGCCCTGGGCGCGCTGGTAGTCCTTGACAATCTGGGATTTGGTTGCAGTATCGAGTGCCATTTCTTGTCTGTCTTTCAGGTCAAAAGAAAGCGCGGGAGTATAGCGCAGGATGCGAAGAAAACTCAACTTTGCATCCACATTCACTGCGCACGGGCACAGCAGCGCGCGGCATTCACGCCACCCGCACGCCTTGCAGCGCGTGCAACGCGGCAGCCAGCCGCACGGCGTCGCGCCCGCCCGCGAAATGGCAGGTTTCGCTGCGCGTCGCTGCCGCCTTGCGCGCCCAGGCAAAGCAAACCGTGCCGACGGGTTTTTGCGCTGTGCCGCCGCCCGGCCCGGCAATGCCGGAAATCGCCAGCGCCACGTCTGCGTCTGCTTGCCGCAACGCGCCTTCGGCCATCGCCCGCGCCACGGCTTCGCTCACCGCGCCCTGCTCGTCCAGCAGCGCCTCGGGCACGTGCAATTGGCGCGTTTTGGCGGCATTGGCATAGGTCACCCAGCCGCAGGAAAACCACGCCGAACTGCCCGCAATCGCCGTCAGCGCGCTCGCCACCAGCCCGCCCGTGCAGCTCTCGGCACAGGCCAACACCTGTTGTTGTTGCTGCAAATATCGCCCGATTTCCGCCGCCAGCGCCACCAGCGGCGCGGGCAAGACTGTTTCCGCGCTCATCCGCCCTGCCCCCAGAAATGCACCAGCGGCAGCAGCACGGCAAGGGCGTAGCCAGCGGCGGCGATGTCGTCCATCATCACGCCCAGACCGCCATGCAGCGCGCAGTCAAGCTGGCGCACCGGCGGCGGTTTGGCAATGTCAAACAGGCGAAACAGCGCCACCGCCAGCGCCTGCCAGAGCAGCGAGGACGGCGTAAAAACCAGCACCAGCCAGACGGCAACCATTTCGTCCCAGACAATCGCGCCGGGGTCTTCCGCGCCCATATCCGTTGCCGTGCGTTCGCACACCCAGACGCCGAGCAAAAAACTGGCCGCCAGAAATACAAAAAAGAACGTGCCCGGCAAACACGCCGCCAGCGGCCAATACAACGCCCAGGCCGCCAGCGAACCGAACGTGCCCGGCGCTTTCGGCACCAGTCCGGAGCCAAACCCCAGCGCCAGCACATGCGCCGGATGCGCCCGCAAAAACGCCCAGTCTGCTCGCACGCCCATCACGCGCCCTCCTGCTCTG
>JAFZMK010000120.1 GCA_017553285.1 Rhodocyclaceae bacterium | reverse complement strand
TTCTGGGAACAACTGGGCTTCAACATCCAGACCGACCGCCCCGACATCGGCATCATGGAAACCGACTGGGCAGAAGACCGCGCCAAGATTCCGCAAGACTTCATCCGCCGCACCATCGGCAAAGTCTTTGACCAGGCGTTTTCCACCGGCCTGCGCGACCGCTTCCGCACGCGCATCGAAATCGATGCCCGCGCCCCCTCCGGCACGGTGAATGTCTACATTTCCCATCGCGGCATGGAAGAAGTCTATGCCGACAAAAACAAAGACCGCACCGTCTGGCAACCGCGCCCGTCCGAGCCAGAGCTGGAAGCCGAAATGCTGCGCCGCCTGATGATTCATCTGGGCGTCGACAAACAGAAAGCCGCCGACAAGCTGGCCGCCTCGGCAGGCGCTGCCGCCGGCACCGCCGCGCCCGCTTCTCCGGTGCAGGCCACGCTGGTCGCCGACGACGGCCAGCCGCCCTTCTTGCGCATCGGGCTGGATTTTGAGCGGGCGTGGCGTCAGGTGGGCGTCGCCCTTGACCGCAGCGACTTCACCGTCGAAGACCGCAACCGCGAAGAAGGCTTGTACTACGTGCGCTATATCGACACCGACCAGGCGCGCGCCGAAAAAGGCTTCTTCTCCAAACTCGCCTTCTGGCGCGGCGACGCGCCCATCAACAGCGAATTTCGCGTGCAACTCAAAAGCGACGGCGGCGACAGCGCCCGCACCATCGTGCGCATCCTCAACGCCCAGAACCAGCCCGAATCCTCCGAGACCGCCCGCCGCATCCTCTCCCTGCTGCACGAAAAATTGCAATGAGCGGGCAAGCGGGGACGAAATTCCCCGCCCCGCTGCCCTCCCTCAGTCGGCCACGCCGACAGTCCCCCGCGTGGGCAACAAGTTGCCTACCCTACCGGTGCCAAGAAGCCTCCCTCTCCGAGGGAGGTGACACCGCCGAAGGCGGTGACGGAGGCTGCGCGCATCCCGCGTGGGCAAACTTCGTTTGCCCACCCTACGGCTGCGGCGCATTTGCAAGCGCCTTGGGCGCGATGAATCCGCCGTGGTGTGCGGCGCTGTGCGGGGTTCTGCGTGCAAATTTTGCGGTTTTTTTGTTTGAACCCTTGAAATTGGTGGGCACCGTCCCTATTATTAGCACTCGCAGCAGGTGAGTGCTAACACTTGCCTCGCCGGTGCGGCCTGCGGGCTGTGCCTGAACTTGTAACGTGAACATCCTCTCAAACCATAGGAGTGAAATTGATGAACATCCGTCCCCTGCATGACCGCGTCATCGTCAAGCGTCTGGAGGCCGAACGCACGACCGCCAGTGGCATCGTCATCCCCGATTCCGCCGGCGAAAAACCCGACCAGGGTGAAGTGCTCGCCGTGGGTAACGGCAAGATTCTGGACGACGGCAAAGTGCGCCCGATGGCGGTCAAGAAAGGTGACCGCGTGCTGTTCGGCAAATATGCCGGTCAGAGCGTCAAGGTCGATGGCGAGGAACTGCTCGTCATGCGCGAAGAAGACATCATGGGCGTTGTCGAAGGCTAAGCGCCGCACAACACACCCTTTCCACGTAATTCAAGACCCAGATTTTTCAGGAGCAATACACAATGGCTGCAAAAGAAGTCAAATTCAGTGATTCCGCCCGCGACCGCATGGTGGCTGGCGTCAATGTGCTGGCGAATGCCGTCAAGGTCACGCTCGGCCCGAAAGGCCGCAATGTCGTGCTGGACCGCTCGTTCGGCGGCCCCACCGTGACCAAGGATGGCGTCTCCGTCGCCAAGGAAATCGAACTCAAAGACAAGTTCGAGAACATGGGCGCGCAGATGGTGAAAGAAGTCGCCAGCAAAACCTCCGACATCGCGGGCGATGGCACCACCACCGCCACCGTGCTGGCGCAATCGATTGTGCGCGAGGGCATGAAGTATGTCGCCGCCGGCATGAACCCGATGGATCTCAAACGCGGCATCGACAAGGCGGTTGCCGCCACGGTCGAAGAGCTGAAAAAACTCTCCAAGCCCTGCTCCACTTCCAAGGAAATCGCCCAGGTGGGTTCCATTTCCGCCAACTCCGATTCGGACATCGGGCAAATCATTGCGGACGCGATGGACAAGGTCGGCAAGGAAGGCGTGATTACCGTCGAAGACGGCAAATCGCTGAACAACGAACTGGATGTGGTCGAAGGGATGCAGTTTGACCGTGGCTATCTTTCCCCCTACTTCATCAACAATCAGGACAAACAGGTTGCCGTGCTGGAAAACCCGTTCGTGCTGCTCTTCGACAAGAAAATCAGCAACATCCGAGATCTCCTGCCGGTGCTCGAACAAGTTGCCAAAGCGGGGCGTCCGCTGCTGATCATCGCCGAAGACGTGGAAGGCGAAGCGCTCGCCACCCTCGTGGTCAACAACATCCGTGGCATTCTCAAAACCTGCGCGGTCAAAGCGCCCGGCTTTGGCGACCGCCGCAAGGCCATGCTCGAAGACATCGCCATCCTCACCGGCGGTCAGGTGATTGCCGAAGAAGTCGGCCTGTCGCTGGAAAAAGCCACGCTGGCTGAACTCGGTCAGGCTGCCCGCATTGAGGTGGGCAAGGAAAACACCATCATCATCGACGGCGCTGGCGAAGCCGCCCGCATTGAAGACCGCGTCAAGCAGATTCGCAAGCAGATCGAAGAAGCCACTTCCGACTACGACCGCGAAAAACTGCAAGAGCGCGTGGCCAAACTGGCCGGCGGCGTGGCGGTCATCAAGGTGGGCGCGGCGACTGAAGTCGAAATGAAAGAGAAGAAAGCCCGCGTGGAAGACGCCCTGCACGCTACCCGTGCGGCGGTCGAAGAAGGCATCGTCGCTGGCGGTGGTGTGGCGCTGCTGCGCGCCCGTGCCCAACTTGTCGGCAAACTGAAAGGCGAAAACAGCGACCAGGAAGCCGGCATCAAGATTGTGCTGCGCGCCATGGAACAGCCGCTGCGCGAAATCGTCAGCAACGCCGGCGATGAGCCTTCCGTGGTGGTCAACAAAGTCACCGAAGGCAAAGGTAACTACGGCTACAACGCCGCCAGCGGCGAATATGGCGACATGGTGGAAATGGGCGTGCTCGACCCCACCAAGGTCACCCGCACCGCGCTGCAAAACGCCGCTTCCGTCGCCGGTCTCATGCTCACCACTGACTGCATGGTTGCCGAACTGCCGGAAGACAAACCCGCCGCCATGCCCGGCATGGGCGGTATGGGTGGCATGGGCGGCATGGACATGGGCATGTAAGCGCCCTTCCCGCTTGTCCCTCGCACAAAACCCCGCGCCGAAAGCGCGGGGTTTTTCTTTCTTGCCGGCGGCACAATGCGTTGACCGGCGCGCAGCCGCGCTGTTATAAACCACTTGTTTTTTGACATTTTCATGCGAGACACAGCGATGAACGCAAAGACCACTTCCGTAGCCTTGGACGAGCACCTCACCCGCTTTGTCGATGCGCAGGTGAAAAGCGGGCACTATGATTCGACCAGCGACGTGCTGCGCGCCGGGCTGCGGCTGCTGGAAGAAAACGAAGCCAAGGTGCTGGCGCTGCAAAAGGCGCTGATTGCCGGGCGGGATTCGGGCGAGCCGCGCCCTGTTAACCGTGCAGACCTGCTTGCAAAAATCCACCGGGCGAACGGATTTTGAGATGGGTAAAACACTGCGCTTGTCGCCCATGGCAGAAGACGACATGAACGATATTTGGTCATATACCCTTGAACACTGGTCAAAGAGACAGGCCAACAAGTACTATGACAGCCTCTTTGACGCTTGCGAAGATTTGGCTTCCGGAAAAAAACAGGGTCGTCCCAGCGAGGTGCTGCCGGGATACAAAAAATACAACTGCGGCTCACACGTTATCTACTACACGGAAGGCGCACAACACTGCGACATTGTCCGCATCCTGCACCAGCGGCAGGACGCTGCGCGCCATCTGCACTGATTCATACGTCGCCCCCGTCCGGTGCGCCTCGGGCGATAGAGTACAATCGCCCCGTTGCCGACTTCGCCCGTCCGCGCCCATGCTTCGCGCCCTGCTCGCCATCCGTCCGCTGTTTTTTGTTGTTTCGCTGACCGCCTGTCTGCTGGGCATCGCCGGTGCGCACGCCGATGGGGTGGAAATCCGTCTCGTACCCGTATTGCTCACGCTGCTGCTCACCGCCATGATTCACGCCGGTGGCAACATCCTGAATGACTATTACGATTACCTTTCCGGCGCCGACACGCTGGACCCGGACGGCGGTCTGCCGCCGTTTACCGGCGGGCGGCGCTTCATCATTCCGGGCAAACTCTCCCCCGCCGCCACCCGCAATCTGGGCTATGCGCTGCTCGTCCTCGTCATCCCCGGCGGGCTGTGGCTCACTGCCACGTCCGGCACGGGCGTGCTGCTCATCGGGCTGATTGGCATCGTGCTCACCTGGGGCTATACCGCGCCGCCGCTGAAACTCATCTATCGCGGACTGGGCGAGCTGACCATCGCCACCTGCTGGCTGCTGGTCACCATCGGCGCCGATTACGTGCACCGCCACAGCTTCGCGCTCACCCCGGTGCTCACCGGCCTGCCCTATGCGTTGCTGGTCGCCGCGCTGCTGACCATCAACCAGTTTCCCGACCGCCAGGGCGACACGCTCGCCGGCAAGCGCACGCTGGTCGTACTGCTCGGCCCGGCCAACGCCGCCGCCACCTACCTGCTGCTGGCGTTGGCGGCGTATATCTGGGTCATCCTGATGACCGACCGGGGGCACTTCCCGCAAACCGCCGCGCTCGCCGTGTTGCCCTGCATTGCCACGCTGGCCGCCACCCGTCACCTGCGCGCGCATCTGGACGCGCCCAAGGCGCTCGCCCCCGCCATCCGGCTGACCATCGTCGCCGCGCTCGCCCACGGGCTGACGCTCTCCCTCATCCTCATGCTGGCCACCCGCCAGACGCACTAGCCTTTTCGTCTGCCCATGATTGCCCATCTTTCCGGCACCCTGCTTGCCAAAAACCCGCCCCAGATTGTGCTGGACGTGCACGGCGTCGGCTACGAACTGGATGTGCCCATGAGCACCTTCTACAAACTGCCCGACACCGGTCAGCCCGTCTCACTGCACACGCAGCTTGTCATCCGCGAAGACGCGCATGTGCTCTTCGGCTTTGCCACGCAGGACGAAAAACACGCCTTCCGGCAGTTGCTGAAAGTCTCGGGCATCGGCGCGCGCACGGCGCTGGCGGTGCTCTCGGGCATGAGCGTGGAAGAACTGGTGCAAGCCGTCACCTTGCAGGAGAGCGCGCGCATCATCAAAATCCCCGGCATTGGCAAAAAGACCGCCGAGCGCCTGCTGCTGGAATTGCGCGACAAACTCGCCGCCGCCCTGCCCGCCGCCGCCGCCAGTGCGCAGGCAGGCGCGGCGCGCCCGGCAAACGACATTCTCAACGCGCTGCTCGCACTCGGCTACAGCGAACGCGAAGCGGCAGCGGCCATCAAAGCCTTGCCGGACGAAATTTCCGTATCCGACGGCATTCGCACCGCGCTCAAATCCCTCTCCCGCCTCTAACGGCAGCCCCGCCCCGCGATGATTGAACACGACCCGATTACTTCCGCCGCCGCCGTCCCCGAACGCCTGATTTCGCCGCGCAGCGCCGACCGTCAAGAAGACGCCATCGAACGCGCCCTGCGTCCGAAACAACTCGCCGAATACGTCGGCCAGCAAAAAATCCGCCAGCAGCTCGACATCTTCATCCGCGCCGCGCGCGCGCGCCACGAGGCGCTCGACCACGTCCTGCTCTTTGGCCCGCCCGGACTGGGCAAAACCACGCTGGCGCACATCATCGCGCACGAAATGAACGTCAACCTGCGCCAGACATCCGGCCCCGTGCTGGAACGCGCGGGTGATCTCGCCGCACTGCTCACCAATCTGGAACCGCACGACGTTCTCTTTATCGACGAAATCCACCGCCTCAGCCCGGTAGTGGAAGAAATCCTCTATCCCGCGCTGGAAGATTTTCAGCTCGACATCATGATTGGCGAAGGCCCGGCGGCGCGCTCGGTGAAGCTGGACCTGCCGCCCTTCACGCTGATTGGCGCCACCACCCGCGCCGGAATGCTGACCAACCCGCTGCGCGACCGCTTCGGCATCGTCGCCCGTCTGGAGTTTTACACCCCCGAAGAACTCACCCACATCGTCACGCGCAGCGCCACGCTGCTGGATGTACACGCCGACGAAGCCGGTGCTGCCGAAATCGCCCGCCGCTCGCGCGGCACCCCACGCATCGCCAACCGCCTGCTGCGCCGCGTGCGCGACTACGCACAAGTGCGCGCCGACGGGCAAATCACCGCCGCCGTTGCCGACGCCGCGCTCACCATGCTGGACGTCGACGCCTTGGGGCTGGACTTGATGGACCGCAAACTGCTCGGTGCCGTGCTGGAAAAATTCAACGGTGGCCCCGTCGGGCTGGACAACCTCGCCGCCGCCATCGGCGAAGCGCCCGACACCATCGAAGACGTACTCGAACCCTACCTCATCCAGCAAGGCTATCTGCAACGCACGCCGCGCGGCAGAATCGCCACCGCCACCATCTGGCAACACTTCGGGCTGGCGCGCCCCGGTCAAGCCAGCGAAGGCAGCCTGTTCTAGCGCCCGCGCCCGCGTTTGCATCATGCGACTGTTTTACGCCACCTGCCTGCTGCTGTGTTTTTTTGGCGGTCTCTGGCTGCTGCCCGGCACCCCCTTTTCCTGGCCTGCGCGCAACCACGCCCTGCCGCCCATCCTGTTTCACGGCCTCTCTTCCACGCTGCTCGGCCTTGCCCTGCTAGGCATGGCCGCGATGGGCTTCATGGCAATACGCCAAGCCGCACGCGGCCACGCCCGCGCCACGCGCCAATGGCAGCTTTGCTATCTGGGCACCCTGGCCGCCTCGCTCACCTGCCTGTGCGCCGCCGTGCTCCTCGTCACACCATAAACCACCCCGCCGCCCACGCCCCGCGCCGCGCAACCAGGCAAGGTGGGCAAGCCTACCGACGGTAGCCTTGTTGCCCACGCGGGGATACAAACTGCCCGGAATGTGCCGGGAATCTTGCCGGGTTGCTTCGCATTGACGGCATCAATCAGCTCTCCTACACTGAAGGTAGAAGCGCCGGGGCGGGGAGCACCGGAAGAACCTTCCTTCTGCACATCTCCCTTACGTTCCGACGCTTCCACAATGCCGGTTCCATTCATGGTCTGCGAAGATTTGCCTTCGTTCGTTATGGAGTAGTGAACCGGCATTTCTATGTCTACCAACTCGTGGGTATAAAAACTACCGCCTTTGCCCTGCCCGTCGGTTATCCTCTGTCTTGCCTGACGGAAATCTTTGCCGACGTGCCATGAATACACCGCCCCCGCCGCCTCGCGCCAAATGTCTGTGTCTGGACATTGAAATTGCTCCGCGCCAGGACCGGCTTGTGCTGCGCGAAATTGGCGCGTGGCGTCCGGATACGAATGAGGGCGGGCGCATGTCGGGCAAAAACCGGGATTGGCCGGCGTGGCTGGATCGGCTTTGCGAGGGGGCGGCGTTTGTTCTTGGGCACAACATCACCGCGTTCGACCGCCCCAAACTTCAGACGCTGCACGGCGCGCTGGCGCTCTTCAAGCTGCCGGTCATCGATACGCTGGAACTTTCCCCCATCGCCTTTCCGCAAAACCCCTATCACCGGCTGGTGAAGGATTACAAGCTGTGCACCACGACGCGCAACGACCCGCAGCAGGATGCGCGCCTTGCCTACGAACTCTTTCTGGACCAGACCGAGGCGCTGCGCGCGCGCGTTGCACAACATCCGCACGAAGCCTTGTGCTTGCACTATCTGCTCGTGCCCGAGGACGGCAACAAGGGGCTGGCCAGTTTTTTTGCCCGCCTGCGCCAGCAGCCGCGCCGCCCCACGCTGGATGAGGCGCGCGCTGCCTGGTGGCAGGTGAGTGAGGGCAAGGTTTGCCAGCAGGCGGCGCGCCATGTGCGCGACGAACTCTTGCAACAGCCCGATTGGTTCAAACCGCTGGCTTACGCCATTGCCTGGCTGCGCGTCGCGGGGGGCAATTCCGTGCTGCCGCCGTGGGTGTATCACCAGTTTCCGCGCGCCCGCGAAATCATCACCCGCCTGCGCGATGCGCCCTGCGCCGACCCGGGCTGCGAGTGGTGCCGCGCGCAGCACGATGCGCGCGCGCTGCTGCGCCATTACTTTCAGCCGATTACCGATTTTCGCGCCACGCCCACCACGCCCGACGGGCACTCGCTGCAAGAGGCCATTACCCGCAACGTTTTTGCGCGCACGCCTACGCTTGCCATTTTGCCCACTGGCGGCGGCAAATCGCTGTGTTACCAGCTTCCCGCGCTGGCACGGTTTTACCGCACGGGCGCGCTCACCGTCATCATCTCGCCGCTGCAATCGTTGATGAAGGATCAGGTCGACGGCATGGTCAAGCGCGGCATTGAATGCGCCGGTTATCTCAACGGGATGCTCTCTGCGCTGGAGCGCAAAGACATGCTGGACAAACTGCGGCTGGGCGATTTGGGCATGTTGTTTGTCGCCCCCGAACAATTCCGCAGCCGCTCGTTTCTGAACGCCATCCGGCACCGCGAAATCGCCGCCTGGGTGTTTGACGAGGCGCACTGTCTTTCCAAGTGGGGGCACGATTTTCGCCCGGATTATCTTTACGTTGCCCAGTGCATCCGCCGCGAAATCCAGCCGCAGCAGCCCGCCCCCGCCTTTTGTTTTACCGCCACTGCCAAGCAGGATGTGATGGACGACATCTGCACGCATTTGCGCGAAAAACTGGGCATGGAATTGGTGCGTCTGGAAGGCGGCGTGCGGCGCGACAACCTCGACTATCAGGTGCGCCCGGTGGCGCGAAACGATAAATACGCCGCCGTGCTGGAATTGCTGCGCGAAGCGCAGCGCGATGATGAGAGCGCCATCATCTTCTGCGCCCGCCAGCGCACCACGGAAGAACTGGCGGACTATCTCACGCGCGCGGGCATTGAATGCGACTATTTTCACGGCGGGCGCGAGCCAGAAGAAAAGCGCAAGGTGCAAGACAACTTCATCAACAGCGAAGAGGCTGCCTTCATCGCCGCCACCAACGCCTTTGGCATGGGCGTCGACAAAGACAACGTGCGTCTGGTCATCCATCTGGACACGCCCGGCTCGCTGGAAAACTACCTGCAAGAAGCCGGGCGCGCCGGGCGCGACCAAAAACCCGCGCGCTGCATCCTGCTCTATGACGAGGCGGACATGGACGTGCAGTTCCGTCTGCTGAAAAACGCCCGCCTCACGCAGCACGACATTCAATCCATCCTCAAGGCGCTGCGCCAGATTCACCGCAAAGACCGCCACAACAAAGACGACGACAGCCGCGAAGTTGTCGCCACCAGCGGCGAAATTTTGCTGGAAATTCCCGAACAAACACGCATCGACCCGGACGCCCACGGTGCCGACACCAAAGTGCGCGTCGCCATTGCCGCGCTGGAAGACGCCCGCCTGCTCGAGCGCAAGGAAAACCACGTGTGCATTTTCCCCGGCAGCCTGCGCGTTGACAGTCTGGACAGCGCCCGCGAAAAACTGCTCCAGCAACCCGCACTACGCGACCAGGACAACAGCAACCTCCAGCCCTATCTGGACATCCTCAGCGCCCTCTTTCAGGCCGATGAAGACCGGGGCGTCACCACCGATGAACTGATGCTCGCCAGCGGCGCGGATTCTGTCCGCGTGCGGCAAATGCTGCACGAACTGGACACCTGGCAGATTCTGGATAACGACATCGAAATCGGCGTCACCTTCTACCGCCAGCCCCCCACTGCCGAGCGGCTGGAACGGCTCTGCGCGCAAGAGCAGGCGCTGTTAAAAAACATGCGCGAACACGCCCCGGATGCCGACCGCCACCACTGGCAATCGCTCAACCTGCGCAAGCTCTGCCATCAGATACGCCACGACACCGGCCAGCAAGATTTCAGCCCCGACACCCTCGCCCGCCTGCTCAAATCCTTCGCCGAAGCCTTTGATGACGACGACACGGGCAACAGCCGCCACCCTCCTTTCATCGAAATGCGCCCGCGCGGTCCGGATGAACGCGACATTCGCGTGCTGCGCGGCTGGGCGCAAATTGAAGACCTCAGCCGCCGCCGTCTGGCCTTCTGCCGCGCGCTGGTAGCCGAATTTGCGCGCCGCCGCGAGGGTAACAACCTGCTGGTCACCGCCAAACGCGGCGAACTGGAAGCCGCGCTGCGCGACGACGTTGCGCTGCAAGCGCACGAATTTCGCGACTGGGAGCGCGTTTTCAACGCCAGCCTCATTCACCTGAACACCAACGAAGTGCTGCATCTGGCGCGCGGCAAGGCGGTTTTCCGCTCTGCCATGACCATCGAACTTTCCGCCGAAAGCCGCCGCCTGTTCAACAAGGAAAACTTCCTGCCGCTGAAACTCTATTACGACAGCAAAATCGCCCAGGTGCACGTAATGGGCGAATACGCCCGGCTTGCCCTGCAAAAGATGCAATCCGCCCTGTGTCTGGTGGAGGACTATTTCAAACTGAATGCGGCAGAGTTTGCCCGCCGCTATTTCGCGGGTGAGCGCAAAGACCTGCTCGCGCTGGCAACCAGCGAAGAATCGCACCGCCGCATCCTGCTGGATCTCAAAAACCCCGCGCAAGAAGCCATCGTCGCCGCTGACCCGGCGCAAAACCAGCTCGTCCTTGCCGGCCCGGGCAGCGGCAAAACCCGCGTCATCGTGCATCGAGTTGCCTGGCTGCTGCGCGAGTGTCTGGTGCCGTCCGAAGAAATCATGGTGCTCGCCTACAACCGAGCCGCCGCGCTGGAAGTGCGTCGGCGGCTTTGGGCGCTGGTTGGCGTGGATGCCGTCGGCGTCGTCATCCAGACCGTGCACGCGCTGGCGCTGCGCATCACCGGCACCAGCTTCGCCGCCGCCCACGAATACGGCGAAGAAATCCAGTTCAACGAAGTCATCCCGCGCGCCACCGCCCTGCTGCAACAGGCCGCCGAAGCGCGCGACGAAGACGGCGAAGTCCTCTCCCTGCGGCGCGACCGCGCGCTGGCGGGCTGCCGCTATCTGCTCATCGACGAATATCAGGACATCAACCACGCCGCCTACGAACTCATCAGCGCCTTTGCCGGCAAAGCGCTGGCGAGCGAACAAGACCGCCTGCGCATTCTCGCCGTTGGCGACGACGACCAGAACATCTACGCCTTCAACCACACCGACGTGCGCTTCAT
>JAFZMK010000119.1 GCA_017553285.1 Rhodocyclaceae bacterium | reverse complement strand
TTTGCGGCAAGACAAAACCGTCAACTCCCTCTTCAAGTCCGTGACCCGCGAACTCATCACCTTCATGATGGAAGACCCGCGCACCATCACCCGCTCCATCGACATGATGTTCGCCGCCAAAGCCATTGAACGCATCGCGGATCACGCCACCAACATCGCCGGCTCGGTCGTCTACATGGTCAAGGGTCTGAACATCCGCCACGTCCGCCTGAAAACCGCCGCCAGCAACGTAGAAGCCGCCCGCGCCGAAGACGCCCCCAGCGCCAGCGCCTAAGCCGCACGGGCTTTGCTACAGGCGCGGCTTCTGGCACGATGCGCTTTTTTTGTCGGAGACCTGTTGGATGAATACGCAAAACACCGCCGCGCCGGACGAAAACACCGCCGCACCCACCTCCGCCCCGGACGATGGTGAGACCCTCGCACTCTCGCAAGCGCAGCGCGACTACGAAGACAAACCGCCCGCCGATGCCGGGCAAGCTGCCGGTGCCAAACAGCAAGGCGACCCGTTTTTCCTGCCCGCGCCGGAACTGCCCACGCAACTGGGGCCGCGCGGCATCCGCTTTGACTTCAACGACGGCGCGCGCGTCTTTCTGCCGCCGGGTGCCTGGCATGTGCAGATTGAAGACGAAGAATCGGGCAACATCCTCTTTGCCTGTGATGCCGACGAAGGCTGGGTGGTCAGCACCAAAAAATACTACGTCCCCTTTCACATCCGTGTGTGGGACCGCAACGACCTGAAAACCCCGCTGCTCGATCACGTCATGGATTTGACCGGCAAACCCGTGCTGCTCAAATTCCCCGTCGGCACGCTGGGCGATCTCATCGGCTGGTTCCCCTACGCCGAAAAATTCCTGCACAAACACCGCTGCCAACTGGAATGCTCCATGGGGCAGCCGATTATTGATCTGGTCGCCGCGCAATACCCGGACATCCGCCTGGTCGCCCCGCCCAAAGTGAACATGACCGAGCCTTACGCCTCGTACCGCATCGGCCTGTTCTTCGGCGGCAATCAAGACCACCAGCCCTTCGACTTTCGCCAGGTCGGGCTGCACCGCACCGCCGGGCACATCCTCGGCGTCGACCCCGCCGAAGTCCCGCCGCGTCTGACCCCCAACCCGCCGCGCGAAATTGCCGAACCCTACGTCTGCATCGCCGTCAAATCCACCAATCTGGCAAAAATGTGGAACAACGGCTACGGCTGGCCGCAAGTCATTGAACACTGCAAAAACCTCGGCTACCGCGTCCTGTGCATCGACCGCGAACGCACCGTCGGCGCAGGTTACGTCTGGAACCAATTACCGCACGGCGTAGAAGACTTCACCGGACGCAATCTGAACGAATGCGCCGCCCTGCTGCACCATGCCGAGTTTTTCGTCGGCCTCTCCAGCGGTCTTTCCTGGCTGGCGTGGGCGGCAGGCTGCCCGGTAGTGCTGATTTCCGGCTTCACCCTGCCGCTGTGCGAATTCAACACGCCGTACCGCGTGCATAACACGCACGTCTGCCACGGCTGCTGGGACGCCACGGACGTGAGCTTTGACCACCACGACTATTTCTGGTGCCCGCGCCACAAAGGCACCGACCGCCAGTTTGAATGCTCGCGTGCGATTACCGGACGCCAAGTCATCAAAACCATCGAACGCCTGCGCACCGACCATAAATTGACCGCGCCCAAAGAACGCTAAGACGCAGGCGGCTGCGCCAGCGAGGACACAAACTACACCCCGCGCGGCGTGGGTAGGGGGCGGAGGCGAAAAAGGCATCGCGGCGCTTCGCCCGCCGAAGGCGGTGACGCAGCGCGTTCGCCCAATCGGGCGCGCAAACGGGCATCTTGCCCGCACTCTTGCGAGCGGGACGCTCGCGCTCCCATAAAAAAGCGCCCCATACGGGGCGCTTTGTGCGGTAGGGCGTTTGTCGTGCCCCGTTTTCTACCCCTCCCCTGTATATAACCCATTAGGGCGCAATAAATTGCGCCCCTACGATGGCATAGCGCAACCGTAGGGGCGCGATTCATCGCGCCCGCGTCGCATCCGTCGCAAGCATCGGGTTTTCCGCTGCCGCCCCGCGCGCCCAATCGGGCGCGCA
>JAFZMK010000011.1 GCA_017553285.1 Rhodocyclaceae bacterium | reverse complement strand
CGGAAATTCCGACGGGTTGGGCGAAAAACAGGGCGTCTGGCATCAATACGACGGCGAGGATTACACGCCGAAGCGCGCGGCGTTGAGCGAGGCGCAGCAGCGCGCAGTGCTGGACGCGGTGAACAAAGCGCGGGCGAACGTGGGAGAAAATCCGCTGGCGAACATGGACGAAGTGTCGCGGCTGACAGACATTCAAGAGCTTGCGGCAGGGTTCGCAGCGCTGGCGGAAAGTGAAGGCTGGACGGTGCCGAAAGATGTGGGCACGTCACACCATGCGCGCGCAAACCGGTACTTCACCATCACGCGCGGGGACTTTGATGGCGACGATTACGTGGAGATGAGCGTTCGCGTCTCCGACCATGCGCGCACGAGTAGCCAGCACACAAGAGAGACGGACATCAACCTTGTGCCTTCTGCGCGCGCTGTTGGCGACGATTACGAATGGGCGTATGACACGTTCGAGAGCGCCCTGTACAAGCTGCAAAACGCGACGGGTGACGAGTTTGGCGAAGCGATGCTGGACGGTGAGCCGATGATGCGGTTTTCGCGCAGCGGGGAAAACAGCCTGCCTGCGCTGCTTGCCAAAACCGCGCGCGCCTACGGTGGCGAGAAAGCGTGGCAGGAGGCGCGCAACGACGGGCGCACCGGGTTGAGCTACGAGCACTGGTTGGCAGCGCGTTCCCCGCAATTCAAGGAGCAGTACGGCGACTGGCAAGCGGCACAAGCGCGCGCACGAGTGGCGCAACAAAAAGCGGTGCATATTGATGTGCCGGAAGGATGGATCGGACGGCTGGCGCAGAGTGTGTGGCGCGAGGCTGTGTGGAAACGCTATCAGGCGATTGCTGCGCAATCACAGAAAGAGCCGGTGCAAATGAAAGATGGCCGCAGCGTGCGCATGGCGCGGCGCGGCTTCAACCAGACGCGCCAAGACAGAGGCGCTGACAGAGATTCGCTCAATATGTTGCTGGGCATTCGTGAGGTGCTTGCGGCTGCCGAGCACACAGGCAGCATGGCGCATGAGCAAGAAAACGCGCATGACGCAACGCGCGCTTGGCACTACTACTTGGCAAAGGTGGAAATTGGTGGGCGTGAGAAGCTGGCGCGTCTTGTGTTGCGCGAAGACAGCAACGGAACTTTTTATTTTGACAACCAGCTTTCAGGCATGGAAAACGCCAGTTCAGCGCGTCAGGCCGCTTCCCTGAGTAAAGAATCAGGCGCGCGCCGGACGGCTAAGGCTGGCGTTAATGGCAATGTACCGGAAGAAGCAAGCGATGCGCAAGAGCCTTCTGCCGAAACTGTGCAGCAATTTATTGATGCGCATCAAAAAGCCGACGAAAACAAAGGTGAAGGCGCGCAAGGCTTTGTTCACGGCGACCGCACGCGCCCGTACACACCGCAGCGCGTTGAGTTGAGCGACGAACAACGGGCGCGCGTGGATGCGGCAATGCAGCAGGCCGCGCGGCAGACAGAACGGCTGGATGCTGACGAGGTACAGCGCCGCCAACTGGCTGCCGGATTACGTGCGCTGGCGGCAAGCGAAGGATGGCAATCGGTGCCTGCCGCTGACAAACAAGACCGCACGGGTAGCAAATACTTTGTGTTGCGCAAAGATGGCGTGGGAATACCTGCGCGCGCTTCCGACCACGCGATAACAAACATCGGGCGCTACTACGAAACAACCGCCATAAACTTTGCGCCGCAAGACACGTCTAGCGGCTTTGCCTATGACACGCTCGAAAGCGCGCTCTGGAAGCTGCGCAATGCCAGCTTGGACGAATCCGGAAGGTTGCAGCTTGGCGGCAAGCCTGCTGTGATGTTCAGCCGCGCGGCAGCCGCTTCCTTCGGCACCATCACGCCGGAGCAGGAGGCGGCGTTGCGGGCAACCGGCCTGCTGCGCCAGCCCAAGACCATCAAGGAGCGCTTCCGCGAACTGACCGACAATCTGGGCAAGCGGCTGGTGCAGGGCATTGTTGACCAGTACGCGCCGCTGAAAGAGTTGGACTTCCGTTCCTACGTGCTGGCGCGCATGAGCAAGGGGACGGACGGCACGTTTGAGGCGATGCTTCATTACGGTACGCCGCGCGTCAACGGTGATACGGTGGAAGTGGATACGAGCACCGGCGGCTTGATGGGCGTGCTCTCGGAACTTTCCGGCGAACAAGACCGATTCCTTGCGTGGATTGCAGCCAACCGCGCCGAGCAACTGACGAAAGAGGGGCGCGAGTTTCTGTTTACGCCGGAACAGATTCAACACCTGAAAGCACTGAATCAGGGCACGATGAAGGACGGGCGCGACCGCGCGAGGGCTTACGGCGAGACCTTGCAGAAGTTCAACGATTTTCAGGATGCGGTGCTGGCGATTGCCGAGGCGCGCGGGCTGATTGTTGCCGTCACAGACACGGGAACGCCGGTGATTACCGGGTATGAGATTGGCGCGGGTGGCAACGGGGCTGCCTTCCCACCTTCCCCGTCCCTACAATCTGCCCCTCTGGTGCGCAAAGAGCAGATTGTTGCCGCGCTCAAGGAAAGAATCGCGCAACTTGAAGCGCAAGTCAACGGGACTGATTCCGTGGAAGCGGTGGAGCTCAATGAAAAATCCCCTGCCGTCAAATGGGTGGCCGCCTCTATGAAAGAGGAAGGGCACATCCGCCCGGCAGGGGACGTGCACAGCTTGGCACAACGGGTTGAAAATTTCAATGCGTCCAACATGCGAGCGGTGCTTGACCCGCAGACGAAAGAGCCTGTGGCGGGCGTGGTGGAGCGGTTCCAGAAAGAGCGCGGCGAGGACGCGCCACAGTTCAGCCGCGCGGCAGCCGCTTCCTTCGGCACCATCACGCCGGAGCAGGAGGCGGGGTTTTTTCCGCCGCGCCACAAAACCCCGCTTCGCGGGGTTTTTTGTTGGGTGCCGTGTGCGGGGAATAGCGGGGGAAAGTGCGCTCTGTTTGCGGGCAGGCGGGCTGTGGGGGGCGGGGATAATGTTGGGCAGTGGTGCGCGTGTCGCGGTGTTGCGGCAGGGCGTGAAGACGGACGTTTGCGCGGAGAGCGGCGATGGCCGAGGAAAGCGACTCCGAGAAGACAGAACAGCCAACCGGTAAGCGGATTGCGGACGCACGGGCAGATGGTAACGTGCCGGTGTCGCGGGAGTTTGCGACCTTTTTCATCCTGATTTGCGGTGTGCTGAGCTTGTGGGCGCTGGGCGGCTGGATGGGGGGGCGGCTGATGATGGTGCTGCGCGATCGTTTCAGCTTTGATCGCGAGGCGGCCTTCGACCATCGGCTGATGATGATGCATTTGTATAACGCGCTCTCCGATGCGGTGCTGACGGTGGCGCCCTTTGTGACCATCTGCCTGGTGGTGGCGGTGGTGGGGCATATTTTGGTGAGCGGCTGGAACTTTTCCTCGAAGGCGCTGACGCTGAATTTTGGCCGCATGAATCCGATCAGCGGCTTTGGGCGGATGTTTTCTTCGCGCGGGCTGGTGGAGCTGGCCAAGTCGATTCTGAAAGTGCTGGTGCTCGGCAGTGTGGTGCTTTGGGTGTTCTGGCATGAACATGCGTACTGGATGGGCTTTGTGCGGCTCACACAGCGGGCGGCGATTCTGGAATTTTTCAATGAGGTGCGCTGGTCGGCGATGATTATTGTGCTGGGGCTGGCGCTGCTGGCGATTGTTGATGTGCCCTATCAGTTGTGGAATTACTACCGCAAACTGCGCATGACCAAAGAAGAGGTCAAACAGGAAACCAAACAGCAAGATGGCGACCCGCAGGTGAAAGGGCGCATCCGCCGAATCCAGCGCGAGATGGCAATGCGGCGGATGATGAGCAACGTGCCCAGCGCCGATGTGGTGGTGACCAACCCGACGCATTTTTCGGTGGCGCTGAAATACGATGGCGAGAAGATGAACGCGCCAGTTGTGGTGGCGAAAGGGCGCGGCGATGTGGCGTTGCGCATCCGCGAACTGGCCGCCGAACATGGCGTGCCGCTGCTGGAAGCGCCGCCGCTGGCGCGCGCGCTGTATGCGCATTGCGAGCTGGATCAGACCGTGCCGATGGCGCTGTATACGGCGGTGGCGGAAGTGCTGGCGTATGTCTATCAGCTCAACAAGTGGATGGAAAAAGGCGGACGACGACCGAAGCGCCCGCAACATTTGTCCGTGCCGCCCGAACTGGACCCGTACACATCCGGAGGCGCAATGCCGGCGGATGAAGACGGGGGCGCGGAGGAGCGGGCAGGGCAGTACGCGGCGCGGGAGTTGGCGTAGCCTCCGCCCTGATGCGGCTAGCTCTGCGGGGTGGGTTCCAGCAGGCGCAGATCAAGTTCCGTGATTTTGCGCAATGCCTTATCGGCGCTCAACAAGGGCAGCGCGTTTTCCAGCGCCGTAGCGACAATAATCGCATCGGGCAATTTGATGCGGTATTGTTTGCGCAACAAAATTGCTTTGCTTTTTATGCGGTTATCCAGCGGAAAACGGGTGCAGTCGCGCAACAGCGCGCGAATGTTCTCTTCTTCTTGGTCGTCTGCCTGTGGGAACAACAGCAATTCCATCTCGCTGATGATGGAGACCCCCAAGCGGTTCGACAAATAGGGACGCATGCATTCGTTTCCGCACAGCAGATACAGCAGCGCATTGGTGTCCGCGACAAAATCAGCGCCATTCATCGCGCATTGCCTGCTGGATTTGCAAAGCGTCCGAAGAAAGTTTCAGCACGCCAAAATATCGTTCCAGACTGTGCTGCGCAGGCGAGCTGGCGGACAGGTTTTTAATGTAATCAAACACTTCCTGCTGCTGCGTTTGCGATAGCCGCCCATACATGGCGGAAATTTCCTGCGGCGAATGCGAAACCAGCGCGGACACGGCTTGTCTCCTGAAAATGGAACGAAGTAGCTGGAATTATACCGTTCGCCATCGCACGGCGCGTGCCCGCTGCGTCGGGGCCGCGAAGCGGACTGGCGCGAACGTGGGGGCGCATGAATCGGGGGAATAGCGGGGCGTTCTCCGTCTTATTCGGGCGGCAGTTTTTGCCGCCCTAGGGGATAATCGCCGGGCAGCATGGGAAAATTCCGCAAAGGGTGTTCTTTGCTGCGCCCCCAATCCGGAGACCGAAACGATGGCCACGCTCGCCAACCGGCTGAACCTGCAAGCATTCATGTCGCCCCGCAAACTGCGGATGCTGGGCGCGCCGGCGTTCATCCTGATTGTGATGTCGATGATGGTGCTGCCGCTGCCGCCGATTCTGCTGGACATGTTTTTTACCTTCAACATCGCGGTGTCGGTGATTGTGCTGCTGGTGTCGCTGTCGACGGCGCGGGTGCTGGATATTTCCGTCTTTCCGGTGGTGCTGCTGGTGACGACCTTGATGCGGCTGTCGCTGAACGTGGCTTCGACCCGCATCGTGCTGCTCGAAGGGCATAACGGGGCAGATGCGGCGGGCAAGGTGATTGAGGCGTTCGGCTTCTTCCTCGTCGGCGGCGACATGGTGATCGGCTTGGTGGTGTTCGGCATCCTGATGCTGATTAATTTTGTGGTGGTGACCAAAGGCGCCGGGCGGATTTCGGAAGTGAGCGCGCGCTTCACCCTGGATGCCATGCCCGGCAAACAGATGGCGATTGATGCCGACTTGAACGCCGGCATGATTGATGAACCCACTGCCCGCAAGCGCCGCACGGAAATCCAGCAGGAAGCCGACTTTTACGGCGCCATGGACGGTGCGCAAAAATTCGTTCGCGGCGATGCCGTGGCGGGCTTGCTGATTTTGCTCATCAACGTCATCGGCGGGCTGTCGGTGGGCGTTTTCCAGCATGATATGGAAGTCTCGCAAGCGATGCAGACCTACACCATTCTGACCATTGGGGACGGGCTGGTGGCGCAGATTCCGTCGCTGCTGATTTCGATTGCTTCGGGCATGGTGGTTTCCCGCGTCGGCGACGAGGGCGACACCAGCGGGCAGGTGATTGACCAGGTGTTCAGCAACGCGCAGGTGCTGGGGGTGACCGGCAGCATCATTGCCGTGCTGGGCATGATTCCCGGAATGCCGCATTTCATGTTCTTCGTCATTGCCGGGGCACTCTTTGCGCTGGCGAGGATGCGTCGCAACCAGCAGCTTGAAAAGGAAACCGCCGAGGCGCAAAAAACCGCCGCTGCCGCGCAGGCGGCTGGCGCGGGCGCGGGCGCGGGAGGGGCGGCGCAGCCGCAGGAATCGCAGGAAGCGAGCTGGAGCGATGTCACGCCCGTCGACGTGCTCGGGCTGGAAGTGGGCTACCGGCTCATTCCGATGGTCGACAAAGGGCAGGATGGCGAACTGCTGCGGCGCATTCGCGGGCTGCGCAAAAAATTTGCGCAGGAAGTGGGCTTTCTCAGTGCGCCCGTGCATATCCGCGACAACCTCGAACTCAAGCCCAACGCTTATCGCATCACGCTCAAAGGTGTCGAAATCGGCATGGGCGAGGCGTATCCGGGGCAATACATGGCGATTAACCCGGGGCGTGTTTCCGGCCCGTTGCCGGGGCGGGAGACGCGCGATCCGGCCTTTGACCTGCCCGCCTACTGGATTGAGGGCACGCAGCGCGAACAGGCGCACGCGCTGGGCTACACCGTGGTCGATGCCAGCACCGTGGTGGCCACGCACATCAACCACGTCATCCTCAACCATGCGGCAGAATTGCTGGGTCGCCAGGAAACCCAGGCGCTGCTCGATCACATCGCGAAGATTTCGCCGAAGATGATTGAAGACCTTGTGCCCGACCAGCTTTCGGTCAGCGTGGTGCAGAAAGTGCTGCAATATCTGCTGGAAGAAGGCGTGCCGATTCGCGACATGCGCACGATCATCGAAATTCTTGCCGAAGCCGCGCCGCGCACGCAGGACCCGCTGGAACTGACCACCCGCGTGCGTCAGGGGCTGGGGCGCGCCATCATGCAGGGCTTGTTCCCGGGCACGGGCGAAATTCTGGTCATGGCGCTGGAACCTTCGCTGGAGCGCTTGCTGATGCAGGCAATGAGCAGCACCACCGATGCCGCCATCGAGCCGAGTCTGGCCGATGGTCTGCTGCGGCAAGCCGCCGCCGCCGCCGAACGGCAGGAAAACATCGGGCTGCCGCCGGTGCTGCTGGTGCCGCCGCAATTGCGCTGGCTGCTGACGCGCTTCCTGCGCCGCAGCGTGCCTTCGATGAAGGTGATTTCCAACGCTGAAATTCCCGAATCGCGCACCATTCGCGTCACCGCCATGGTGGGGGCAGCCGGTTGAGCCGGGGCAAAACCGGCGTGGGTAGAATTTTTTTGCCGTCCGCGCGCGTTCCCCTCTTGCTTTCTCTTGTATTCTCTGCAAAAGTTTCGCGTTCCCTACGGGGAACCGCAGAACTCCTTTTTACTGACAGGTGAGGATTTTTCCATGAAACACGTTCGTACCACTCCCGTTCTTTCCGCTATCGCGCTGGCTTGCGGCATGGCTGTTGCCGCCCCGTCGCTGGCCGCAGATACCATCCGCATCGCGTTCGGCGGTCCGGTGACCGGCCCGATTACGCAATATGGCGACATGGTCAAGGAAGGCATCTACACCGCTGCGGATGTCTATAACGCTGCCGGCGGCGTCAATGGCAAGAAAATTGAAGTGGTCGAAGTCGATGACGCCTGCGAACCGAAACAGGCGCCGGTTGCGGCCAACCGCGTCATCAAGGATGGCATCCGCTTTGTCGTCGGTCACACCTGCACGGGGGCGACGGTGGCGGCTGCGCCGATTTACAACAACGAAGGCGTGGTGATGGTCACGCCGTCGGCCACCGGCCCGGTGCTCACCGATGGCAAAAACTATGAATTCATCTTCCGCACCATTGGCCGCGATGACCAGCAGGGTCCTGCGGCGGTGAAATTCATCGTCGAAAAAGTGCAGCCGAAGAAAGTCGCCGTGCTGCACGATAAACAATCCTACGGTCAGGGCATTGCCGAGTCGGTGCGCGACGGGCTGAAAGCCGCCAATCTGGAACCGGTCATCTTTGAAGGCATCAACGCCGGCGAGAGTGATTACTCGGCGGTCATCACCAAGCTGAAAGCCGCAGGCGTGGATTTCGTCTACTTCGGCGGCTATCACCCCGAACTCGGTCTGCTGCTGCGTCAGGGCGCGGAACAAGGTCTGAAAGCCCGCTTCATGAGTGATGAAGGCGCGGGCAACCCGGACATCAACGCCATCGCCGGCGATGCCGTCGAAGGCATGTTGCTGACGATGCCGGCGGATTTTTCCACCAAGCCGGAAAACGCCAAAGTGGTCGAAGCCTTCCAGGCCAAGGGTCGCAACGCGGGCGGTGCCTTCCAGTTGTCCGCCTATGCTGCGACGATGGCGATTCTCGAATCCATCAAGGCCACCGGCAGCGAAGACCCGGCCAAGGTCGCCCAGTACATGCACGCGAACAGCTTTGCCACACCGATTGGCGAAATTTCCTGGACGCCGCAGGGCGACCTGAAGAGCTTTGACTTCGTGGTCTACACCTGGCACAAGGACGGCAGCAAGACGATTGCCGAAAAATAATCACAACCCGTTGCCTTGACGCGACTTGCGTCTTGCGCAAAGCGCCCCGCCGGATGTCGCGCGGGGCGCGGCGCGCCCGGGGCGTAACGGTCTTTGCCCCGGCGGGCAATTTGTGCGAAGTCCGCACATTGTTTTCTCATGACAGACTTTTTTCCCCTGTTCATCCAACAGCTTTTTAACGGTCTTTCGCTGGGTGCCATCTACGCCCTGATTGCCATCGGCTACACGATGGTCTACGGCATCATCGGCATGATTAACTTCGCGCACGGCGAAATTTACATGGTCGGCGCCTATGTCGGGCTGGTTGCGCTGACGGCCATCGGCACGCAAAGCGGTCTGCCCATCTGGTTGATTATTGCCGCCATGCTGGCGCTTTCGGTCACCGTCACCGGCGTCTATGGCTACACCGTGGAGCGCATCGCCTATCGCCCGCTGCGTTCCAGCCCCCGCCTGGTGGCGCTGATTTCGGCCATCGGCATGTCCATCTTTTTGCAAAACTGGGTCGGTCTTGGTCAAGGCACGCGCGACATGGCTGTGCCCTCGCTGATTTCGGGTGCCTATACGCTTCAGATGGGCGAGAGTTTTGAAATCACCATCGCCTGGTCGCGGCTGATGATTATCGGCGTGGTGCTGGTGCTGATGATTGCGCTCACGCTGTTCATCCAGCATTCGCGCATGGGGCGCGCCTCGCGCGCCTGTTCGCAGGATTTGCAGATGGCCGAATTGCTCGGTATCAATACCGACCGCGTCATCTCCTTTACCTTCGTGCTGGGCGCGGTGCTCGCCGCCGTCGGCGGCGTGCTGATTGCCATCACGGTGGGCAAACTCAACCCCTTCATCGGCTTTATCGCCGGTATCAAGGCATTTACCGCCGCCGTGCTGGGCGGCATCGGCAGCATTCCCGGCGCAATGCTCGGCGGCGTGCTGCTGGGCGTGGCGGAAACCCTTGCCGCAGGCTACATTTCCAGTGAATACAAGGATATTGTGGCCTTTGGGCTGCTGGTGCTGATTTTGCTGTTTCGCCCCACCGGACTGCTGGGCAAACCGGAAGTGGAGAAAGTCTGATGCTTGCCCAACTGCCCCGCGCGCTGATTGCCGCCGTCTTCGCCTTCGTCATTCTGGCACCCATTTTCGGTCTGAAACTGGTGCGGCAGGGAATGCACAGCGCCTTGCAGCCGCACTGGAACATCGTGCTTTGGGGCTGCGCTGCCGTGTTTGTGGTGCAGTTGCTGCATCCGTGGCTGGCGCGGCTGTTTGCGCGCGTGCGCCTGCCTTCGGTGCCCGCGCTGGATGAAGAACACCATCTGTGGGCGTGGGCGGCGGTGGTGCTGCTGGCGGTGGTCTGGCCGTTCTTTGGCGGGCGCAGCGCTGTGGATATTGCCACGCTGGCGCTGATTTACGTCATGCTCGGGCTGGGGCTGAACATCGTCGTCGGCTTTGCCGGTCTGCTCGATTTGGGCTTCGTCGGTTTTTACGCTGTGGGCGCATACACCTACGGGCTGCTGTATTACTGGGCGGGCTGGTCGTTCTGGGAATGCCTGCCGCTGGCGGGCGCGATGGCTGCGCTGTTTGGCTTTTTGCTGGGTTTCCCGGTGCTGCGGCTGCGTGGCGACTATCTGGCCATCGTCACGCTGGGCTTTGGCGAAATCATCCGCCTGCTGCTCACCAACCTGACTGACTGGACGGGCGGCCCCGACGGCATTTCCGGCATTCCTTCGCCCACGCTGTTCGGGCTGGAAATGACCCGCCGCGCCAGTTCGCCAGAAGGGCAAACTTTCCACGAATTTTTCGACATGCCCTTCAACCCCGACCACATGGTGATTTACCTTTACCTGCTGGCGCTGGCGCTGGCACTGGTGACGCTGCTGGTCTCCAACCGCCTGCTGCGGATGCCCATCGGGCGCGCCTGGGAAGCGCTGCGCGAAGACGAAATCGCCTGCCGTTCGCTGGGGCTGAACCCGACGCGCATCAAACTTTCCGCCTTTACGCTGGGCGCCATGTTTGCGGGCTTTGGCGGCGCGTTTTTCGCCGCCCGGCAAGGGCTGGTGAACCCCGAATCGTTCACCTTCATCGAGTCGGCGCTGATTCTTTCCGTGGTCGTGCTCGGCGGCATGGGGTCGCAGGTTGGCGTGATTCTGGCGGCGGTGGCGCTCACCGTGCTGCCCGAAGTGGTGCGCGAATTTGCCGAATACCGCATGTTGGCTTTTGGTTTCGTGATGGTGCTGATGATGGTCTGGCGGCCACAAGGCTTGCTGCCGATGAAGCGACCTCAGGTGGATTTGTAGGGCAGGGGAAGAAGATGACTGAACCGTCCACCGCCCTCGTTCCCGTGCCCACGCCCTTGCTGGAAGTGCGCGCGCTCTTGATGCGCTTTGGCGGCCTGCTGGCCGTCGATGGTGTGGCGTTTGATGTGCGCGCCAACGAAGTGTTTTCCATCATCGGCCCCAATGGTGCCGGCAAAACCACGGTGTTCAACTGCATCGGCGGTTTCTACAAACCCAGCGGCGGGCAGATTCTGCTTGCCGGTGAAAACATCACCGGGCTGCCCAGTCATCGCGTCGCCCGCAAAGGGCTGGTGCGCACGTTTCAGGGCGTGCGGCTGTTCAAAAACCTCACGGTGCTCGAAAACCTGCTGGTGGCGCAACACATGCAGGTCAAAAACGGTCTGCTCTCCGGGCTGCTGATTACCCGCGCCTACCGCCGCGCCGAACAGGCGGCGATTGAACACGCCAAGCAATGGCTCGACTTCATGGGCTTGCGCGAATACGCCAACCGCGAAGCGGGCAATCTCGCCTACGGTCACCAGCGGCGGCTGGAAATTGCCCGCTGCATGATTACCCGTCCGCGCCTGCTGATGCTCGACGAACCTGCCGCCGGGCTGAACCCGCAGGAAAAGCGCGACCTTGCCCTGATGATTGACCGCATCCGCCGCGAATACAACATCGCCGTGCTGCTCATCGAGCACGACATGCGGCTGGTGATGGATATTTCCGACCGCATCCTCGTCATGGAGCATGGCCGCCCGATTACCGTCGACCGCCCCGAAGCCGTGCAAAGCGACGAGCGCGTCATCAAAGCCTATCTGGGCGAAGAGTAAGCTGCGGGGAGAACCACCAAGATGCTGCGAATCAACAACGTCTCCACCAGCTACGGCGCGGTGCAAGCGCTGGAAAACGTCAACATCACCGTCAACAAGGGCGAGATTGTCACGCTCATCGGCGCCAACGGCGCAGGCAAAACCACCACGCTGATGACCGTGTGCGGCAATCCGCGCGCGCGCGCAGGCAGCATTCACTTTGAAGGGCGCGACATCACCGCCTGGCCTACGCACCGCATCATGCGCGCCGGCATCGCCATCTCGCCCGAAGGGCGGCGCGTATTTACCGATTTGACGGTGACGGAAAACCTGCTCATGGGCGGTTTTTTCCTCAACCGCGAAGACACCGAAGCGGGCATCGAGCACGTCTTCAAACTCTTCCCCCGCCTGCGCGAGCGCGCCCACCAGCGCGCCGGCACCATGAGTGGTGGCGAACAGCAAATGCTCGCCATCGCCCGCGCGCTGATGACGCGCCCGCGTCTGCTGCTGCTCGATGAACCCACGCTGGGTCTGGCGCCGCTCATCATCGCGCAGATTTTCGACATCATCCGCACCATCCGCGCCGAAGGCGTCACCATCTTTCTGGTCGAGCAAAACGCCAACCAGGCGTTGCACGTTGCCGACCGTGGCTACGTGCTGGAAAACGGCTGCGTGGTGCTGGAAGACACCGGCGACAACCTGCTGCACAACGACGAAGTACGCCACGCCTATCTGGGCTGAACGCGGCTTGTCGGGTTGTTTTGCTTGTCAATGATTTCTGGTTGTTATAGAATG
>JAFZMK010000002.1 GCA_017553285.1 Rhodocyclaceae bacterium | reverse complement strand
GGCTTGGCGCGCGTGCTGTTCATCCCCGCCGGGGCGCCCGCGCACCGCGCCGCACCCGCCGCCAGCGCCGCGCACCGGCGCGCGATGCTGGAAGCCGCCGTGGCGGACAATCCGCACTTTGCGCTGGAAACCTTTGAGCTGGAACGCGACGCGCCCAGCTACACCTATGACACACTGGCGGCGCTGCGTGCGCGCGAAGGTGCCGCGCGCCCGCTGGTCTGGATGATTGGCAGCGATGCCTTCGCCGCCTTGCACACCTGGCACCGCTGGCGCGAACTGTTTGCGCTGGCGCACTTTGCCATCGCCCAGCGCCCCGGTCAGCCGCCGCTGCAAGGCGCGCTGGATGCGGCGCTGGCCGCCGAATACCACGCCCGCCGCGAGGATGACCCGGCGGCGTTGCGCCGCGCCCCGGCAGGATGCCTGATAGACTTCGCCATGACGCCGCTGGCAATTTCTGCCACTGCCATTCGCGCCAACCTCGCCCGTGGTGCCAGCAACCGTTACCTGCTGCCGGAAGCGGTAGCCGACTACATCGACCATCACCAACCCTATCCCGTTCCCATCCCCCGCCCATGACCGCTGAAGAACTGCAACCCGTCATCGTCGCCGCGCTCGAAGACATCAAGGCGCGCGACATCGAAGTTATCGACACCCGCACACTCACCTCGCTGTTTGACGCCATCATCCTCGCCAGCGCCGACTCCAACCGCCAGACGCGCGCGCTGGCGCGCAACGTGCAGGAAAAAGTCTCGGAAGCGGGCGGCGAAATCATCGGCGTCGAAGGCGAAGACGTGGGCGAATGGGTGTTGGTCGATACCGGCGACATTGTCGTGCACATCATGCAACCGGCGATTCGTTCGCACTACCGGCTGGAAGAACTCTGGCAACACCCGCCCGCCCGCGCTGGTGCGCAGGCGGCGCGTTGAGGCGCGCGTGAAGCTGCACATCCTCGCCGTCGGCACGCGAATGCCCGACTGGGTGCAGCAAGGCTTTGACGACTACGCCCGCCGCCTGCCGCGCGACTGCGCCCTGCATTTGACCGAAATCCGCGCCGAAAACCGCAACGGCGGCAAAACGGCGGCGCAGGCAATGTCTGCCGAAGCGCAGCGCATCGAAGCCGCGCTGCCCGCGCGCGCGCATATCGTCGCGCTCGACGAACGCGGCACTGCGCTGACCACCGTGGCGCTGGCGCAGCGTCTGGAATACTGGCGCACGCTGGGGCAAGACGTGGTGTTTCTCATCGGCGGCGCGGACGGCCTGGATGCCGCCCTGAAAGCGCGCGCGCAAGAAACCTTGCGGCTATCCAGCCTCACGCTGCCCCACGCGCTGGTGCGCCCGCTGCTCGCCGAAGCCCTCTACCGCGCCTGGACGGTAACGCAAAACCACCCCTATCACCGCGCTTGATGCGGTCAGCCAAAAAACAGCACCGCCACGGCAATGGCGGCGGCGATGCCCGCCGCGTCGGCCAGCAGTCCGCAGGCGGCGGCGTGCCGCGTATAGCGCACGCCCACGGAGCCGAAATAGACGGCGAGAATGTAGAACGTGGTGTCCGTGCTGCCCTGAAAAATGCACGCCAGCCGCCCGACGAAGGAATCCGCGCCATGTTGCTGCATGGCGTCCAGCATCATGCCGCGCGCGCCGCTGCCGGATAAGGGGCGCAGCAGCGCCGTGGGCAGCGCATCCACAAAGGCGGCATCGGCACCAAACGCCTGCGCCAGCGCGCGCACACCATTCATCACCCATTCCAGCGCGCCAGAGGCGCGAAAAACCGCAATGGCAACCAGAATTGCCACCAGATACGGAATGATGCGCACGGCAGTCGTAAAGCCTTCGCGCGCGCCTTCAATAAAGGCGTCGTAGACATTTTCTTTTTTGATGAGCGCCGCGACGATGAAGCCGCAGAGAATCGCCATGAGGATGACGGAAGCGGCAGAGACGCTCATCGTGTTCATTGCCGCCGAATCCAGCCTGTGGAAGGCAAACACCAGCGCGGCAATGGCGGCGCTGATGACGCCCAGCGCCACAAACGTGGCGGGCGTGAGCAGCCGGATGCGCTGCACGGCTGCGGTGGCAAGCACGCCCACCAGCGTGGCAAAAAAGGTGGCAAGCAAGATGGGCAGGAAGATGTCCGCTGGCTGCGCCGCGCCCTGCTGCGCGCGGTACGCCATGATGGAAATCGGCACGATGGTCAGCCCGCTGGTGTTGAGCACCAGAAACATAATCATGGGGTTGGTGGCGGTTTGCTCAAGCTGCGCGGCCTGTTCATGGCTGATGCTGCCGTTTTCCCGTTGCGTCTGGATGTTCGCCTTGTTGATGTCCTGCATCTGTTCCATCGCTTTCAGACCCAGCGGCGTGGCGGCGTTGTCCAGCCCCAGCATGTTGGCGGCGATGTTCATGAAGATGCTGCCGGTGGCGGGGTGATTTGCCGGAATTTCCGGAAACAGCCGCCGGAACAGCGGCGAGAGCGCGCGCGCCAGCATGTCCACCACGCCGCCGCGCTCGCCGATTTTCATGATGCCCAGCCAAAGCGCCAGCGCGCCCGTCAGCCCAAGGGCGATGTCAAACGCCGATTTGGAAGCGTCGAAGGTGGCATTGACGAGGGCGGGGAAGACTTCCGTGTCGCCAAAGAACACCAGCCGCGCCAGCGCCACGGCAAAGGCGACGAGGAAAAAGCCAATCCAGAGGTAGTTGAGCACCATGACGGGCGCGCCGCGCAGTCCCTTCGCGTGCAGGCGTCAAACCTGCTCAATGCCCGCGATGCGCCAGCCCTCGTTGCCCTGCACGGGTTTGACGAGGTGCCACGCCTCGTTGAAGGGCGCGGGGGCGGCATCGGCTTCTTCGCGCAGCAGCCCGTGAAAGCGCACGCTCACCACGTATTGCCCCGCCTCTTCGGCAACGTCCAGCACCTCGGCGTGCAATTCCACCACATCGGTTTGCTGCGGCGCATTGGCGCGTTCCATCACCTGCATCTTGATTTCGGCGAAGACTTCCGGCGTCGTCACCGCCTGAATGTCGGCGAGATTGCCCGCGTCGTGCGCCGCCTGCAAGCGGATGAATTGCAGCTTTGCATTGCGCGCAAAGCCTTGCGCATCAAAGCCTGCCAGCGCGCTGTTTGCCTCGGGCGCCGTTTGTGCCTCAAACGCCAGCGGCTGCGCAGACTGCGCCTGCGCGCCCGCCCATGCCGGTTGCGCGCTTGCGGGTGTGCGGGCACCAAAACGCCGCAGCAAGGCAAAGGCTGCCCACACCAGCAGCGCGAGCAACAGCAGCGAGCCGAACTCTTCCGACAAACCCAGATGCGACATCAACGCCGCCAGCCCCAGACCGGCGGCAATGCCCGCAATCGGCCCTAGCCACGAAGAGCGCTTGGGCGCGGCGGCATTGCCCGCTGCCGGTGCGGCCTTGGGCGGCGTTTTCGGCGCGGCGGCGGGCGGGCGGATGGAACGTTTCATGCCAAAACTGCCGCCGCCGCCAAAACGGCGGGCGTAGGCGTCTTCTGGCGTCAGGGCACCGAAAACAAAAAACAGCGCGCACAGCGCAAGCAGAAAGGAGCGAAAGGTTTTTTTCATGGCAAGGATTCCGGGAAAGAGAAAAACACGCGCGTGCGGCGCTTAACCAATCTTGAAGCCGATGTGCAGCGCGACGATGCCGGCGCTCATGTTGTGGTAATCGACGCGCGCAAAGCCCGCCTCGGTCATCATGGATTTGAGCGTTTCCTGGTCCGGATGCACGCGGATGGATTCGGCCAGATAGCGGTAACTGTCGCCGTCGTGGGCGATTTTTTCGCCCAGCCAGGGCAGCAGTTTGAACGAATACAGGTCATAGGCGGGGGCGAGCGGCGCCCAGATGCGGGAAAATTCCAGCACCAGCGCCCGCCCGCCGGGGCGCAGCACGCGCTGCATCTCGCGCAGCGCAGCGGCCTTGTCGGTCATGTTGCGCAGGCCGAAGGCCACGGAAGCGCAATCGAAATGATTGTCGGGGAAGGGCAGTTTTTCGGCGTCGCACTGCACCACGGGCAAGGCCAGCCCTTCGTCCAGCAGCCGGTCGCGCCCGCGCGCGAGCATGTCGTGGTTGATGTCGGTCAGCCAGACTTCGCCATCCTTGCCTACCTTGCGGGCGAAGGCGCGGGCAAGGTCTGCCGTGCCGCCCGCGATGTCCAGCACGCGCTGCCCCGCGCGCACGCCCGAGCGGTTGATGGTAAAGGCTTTCCAGAGGCGGTGCAGACCGAACGACAAAACGTCGTTCATCAGGTCGTAGCGGCTGGCCACCGAGGTGAACACCTCGCCGACGCGCTCTTTTTTCTGCGCGCGTTCGACGGTTTCAAAACCGAAATGCGTGGTGCTGCCAGAGGCGTCTTCGTGTGGCTGGGTCATGGTCGGGTTCCGGAAAATGAAGGGGTTGGCGCGCGATGATACCCGAAGCGCCCGGCGGGCGGTACCGGACGGGCGGCGCGCCTCAGTCCTCCCCTTCCAGCCGCAGCGTGGCGGAGCGGGCGTGGGCGTGCAGACCTTCACCTTCTGCCAGCGTGGCGGCGACTGACGCCAGCGCGCGGGCACCGGCGGGGGACATTTCGATGAGGCTGCTGCGTTTCTGGAAGTCATAGACGCCCAGCGGCGAAGAAAAACGCGCCGAGCGCATGGTGGGCAGCACGTGGTTGGGGCCGGCGCAGTAGTCGCCCAGGGCTTCCACGCTGTAATGGCCGATGATAATCGCACCGGCGTGGCGGAGGGCGTCCAGACTGCGTTGCGCGCTGGCTTCGGGCAGCGCCAGTTCAAGGTGTTCGGGGGCGATGCGGTTGGCCAGTTCGCAGGCTTCCTCAAGACTGCGCACCTGAATCAGCGCGCCGCGCCGCGACAATGAGGCGGCGATGATTTCGCGGCGCGGCTGCGTGGGCAGCAGGCGGTCGATGGCGTCTGCCACGGCGTCCAGAAAGGCGGCGTCCGGACACAGCAGGATGGACTGCGCCAATTCGTCGTGTTCGGCCTGCGCGAACAAATCCATCGCCACCCAGTCGGGCGAGCCGCTGCCGTCGCTGATGATGAGCACTTCCGAAGGACCGGCGACCATATCAATGCCCACGGTGCCGAACACGCGCCGTTTGGCTTCGGC
>JAFZMK010000118.1 GCA_017553285.1 Rhodocyclaceae bacterium | reverse complement strand
TCTCAGTCCCAGTGTGGTGGATCATCCTCTCAGACCCGCTACGGATCGCAGGCTTGGTAGGCCCTTACCCCACCAACTACCTAATCCGACATCGGCCGCTCCAGTCGCGCGAGGCCCGAAGGTCCCCCGCTTTCTTCCTCAGAACTTATGCGGTATTAGCCATCCTTTCGGATGGTTATCCCCCTCAACTGGGTACGTTCCGATGCTTTACTCACCCGTTCGCCACTCGCCATCAGGGTGCAAGCACCCCATGCTGCCGTTCGACTTGCATGTGTCAGTCATGCCGCCAGCGTGCAATCTGAGCCAGGATCAAACTCTTATGTTTAATCCTAAACACTCAATCATCACTGACTTGAATGTCCAATCTTCTTTGTGAGGCACAAAACCCCACGCCAAAAAACAGACACCCACACTTATCGGTTGCCCTGATTGTTAAAGAACCACCTCGATGAGGCGAAAGACGAGCATTCTCGCCTAAATTTTTGATGGTGTCAACAGCCACCTTGCGTCCGCGCGCTAAAAATGCAGCGCGCGCCCATCACAGGCCAGTGCGGATTCGTGCAGCACTTCGCTCAACGTGGGGTGGGCGTGGCAGATGCGGGCGATGTCTTCGCTGCTGGCACCAAATTCCATGGCGACGACGGCTTCGGCGATGAGTTCCGAGGCGTTGGCGCCGATGATGTGCACGCCGAGGATGCGGTCGGTCTGCGCGCAGGCAATCGTTTTGACGAAGCCATCGCGTGCGTCCATGCCCAGTGCGCGGCCATTGGCAAGATAGGGAATTTTGCCGACCTTGATGGCAACGCCGGCGGCTTTGAGGGCTTGCTCGGTCTGACCCACCCAGGCGATTTCCGGGCTGGTGTAGACGACGGAGGGAATCAGCGCGAGGTTGCAGTGCCCGGCCTGCCCGGCGATGCGTTCGGCGACCATGACGCCTTCTTCCGAGGCTTTGTGCGCCAGCATGGGGCCGCGCACCACGTCGCCAATCGCCCAGACGTTGGGCAGGTTGGTTTGGCAGTACTCATTGACTTCAATCTGGCCGCGTTCGTTGGTCGCCAGGCGCACTTCGTCGGCATTGAGTCCGGCGGTGTTGGGCTGGCGGCCTACGGAGACGATGAGGCGGTCGGCTTCCAGCGTGGCGGCTTTGCCGTCTTTGTTCGTCCAGGCGATAGCAACGCCTTTTTTGCTGGTCTTCACCGCGTCGACCTTGCAGCCGGTGTGAATCGTCAAACCTTGGCGGGTGAAGAGTTTGCGCGCTTCTTTGGCGATGTCTTGATCGGCGGCAGCGAGAAAATCGGGCAGCGCTTCAAGAATCGTGACTTCCGCGCCCAGCCGCCGCCAGACCGAACCCATTTCCAGCCCGATGACGCCGGCACCGATGATGGCGAGCTTTTTCGGCACGGAGGAAATCCGCAGCGCGCCGACGTTGTCGCAAATCAGTTCGTTATCGACCGGGATGCCGGGCAGGTGGCGCGGCGAGGAGCCAGTGGCGAGGATGACGTGGCGGGCGATGTATTGTTTGTCGCCAACCTGCATTTGCCAGTTGCCCTGCCCGTCTTGCCCGACAAAGCTGCCGTGACCGGCGAGGAAGGTGACTTTGTTCTTTTTGAACAAGCCTTTGATGCCGGTGGTGAGTTGATTGACGATGGCATCTTTGCGGGCAATCATTTTGCTGGCGTCGATTTTCGGTTTGCCGACCCCGATGCCTTGCGCGGCAAAACTGTGCGTGGCTTCTTCAAAAAGATGCGAGGTGTGCAGCAGCGCCTTGGAGGGAATGCAGCCCACGTTCAGACAGGTGCCGCCCAGTCGCGGTTCGCCTTTCGGGTCGGCATAGGGGTTGGATTCGCAGCAGGCGGTTTTCAGACCAAGCTGCGCGGCGCGGATGGCGGCAACGTAGCCGCCGGGGCCGCCGCCGATGACGAGGACATCAAATAGGGTGTTCGGCATGGCGAAATCCTCCTGCGCCTCAAATATCAAGAATCAGCCGCGCGGGGTCTTCCAGCGCTTCTTTCATGGCGACCAGACCGAGGACGGCTTCGCGCCCGTCGATGATGCGGTGGTCGTAACTGAGTGCCAGATAGTTCATCGGACGAATCACGACCTGACCGTTTTCCGCCACGGGGCGGTCTTTGGTGGCGTGAATGCCGAGGATGGCCGACTGCGGCGGGTTGATGATGGGGGTGGAAAACAGCGAGCCAAACACGCCGCCATTCGAGATGGAGAAGGTGCCGCCGGTGAGTTCTTCAATGCTGAGGCGACCCTCTTTGGCTTTGGCGCCAAATTCGGCGATTTGTTTTTCAATCTCGGCGACGGTGAGTTGGTCGGCGTCGCGCAAAATGGGCACGACCAGCCCGCGCGGGCTGCCGACGGCGATGCCGATGTCGACGTAGCCGTGATAGACGATGTCGTTGCCGTCGACGGATGCGTTGAGAATCGGGTAACGCTTGAGCGCGGCGACGGCGGCCTTGACGAAAAAGCCCATGAAGCCCAGACGCACGCCGTGCGTTTTTTCAAATTTTTCGCCGTACTGTTTGCGCAGCGCAATCACCGGTGCCATGTTGACTTCGTTGAAGGTGGTGAGGATGGCGTTTTCGTTTTTCGATTGCAGCAGGCGCTCGGCAATGCGGGCGCGCAGGCGGGTCATCGGTACGCGCTCTTCAATGCGCCCGCCCGCCGCCGGAACACTGGCCGCAGCGGCGGCGGGAACGGGGGCGGTCGTGCTCACCGACGGTGCGCGCGCGGCGACGGCGTCTTCCTTGGTAATCAGGCCGCCCTTGCCGGTGCCTTTGACTTCGCTGGGGGCGATGCCTTTTTCTTCCAGAATCTTGCGCGCGGCGGGGCTGACGGCAGGCGCGGCAGCGGCGGCAGACGGCGCGACAGCGGCGTCTTGCGTTTTGGCGGCAGAGGCTTTGGCGGACGTGTCGATGCGGGCGATGAGTTCGCCGGAGGTGACAGATGCGCCGTCGGCTTTGATGATTTCTGCCAGCACGCCGTCGGCGGGCGCGGGGGTTTCCAGCACGACCTTGTCGGTTTCAATGTCAATCAGGTTTTCATCACGGCTGACCGCTTCGCCCACTTTCTTGTGCCAGGCGACAAGCGTGGCTTCGGAGACGGACTCGGACAGTTGGGGGACTTTGACTTCGATAAGCATGGTGACTTCCTCGTTTGCTATGTGTTCGGATTAGTTGGGTGCCTGCGGCGTGGTGTCTTGAATCGGGCCAAAAGCGTGCTCGACCACGGATTTTTGCTGCTGGTGGTGGCGGGCGGCGTAGCCAACGGCAGGCGATGCCGCCGCCGGACGCGAGACCAGCAACAGGCGGCGTTTCGGCCCCAGTACGTTAATCAGGTGCTGACGGGAGGCGAGCCAGTACCACGCGCCCTGGTTGCGCGGCTCTTCCTGCGCCCAGATGACTTCGCGGGCGTGCGGGAATTGGTCGACCGCCTCGGCAAAGGCTTGCACCGGAAAAGGATAGAGCTGTTCCAGCCGCACCAGCGCCATGTCGGTGATGTTGTGTTCGCGCCGCCAGGCGAGCAGTTCGTAATAGAGCTTGCCCTGACAGAGGATGACGCGGCGCACTTTTTTGGCGTCCAGCGCCTCGGTCTCGCCAATCACGGTGCGGAAAGCGCCGTGCGCGAAATCTTCAAAGCGGGAGACCGCCTCTTTGTGGCGCAACAGCGATTTGGGCGAGATGACAATCAGCGGTTTGCGCAGCCGGCGCACCATCTGGCGGCGCAGCAGGTGGAAAATCTGCGACGGCGTGCTGGGCACGCACACTTGCCAGTTGTTTTCGGCGGCCATGTTCATCCAGCGTTCCAGACGGGCGGACGAGTGTTCCGGCCCCTGCCCTTCGTAGCCGTGCGGCAGCAGTACGGTCAGCCCGCACAGCCGCCCCCATTTGGCTTCGCCCGAGCTGATGAACTGATCGAGCACCACCTGCGCGCCATTGACGAAGTCGCCAAACTGGGCTTCCCAGACCACGAGGTGATTCGGCTCGGCGGTGGCATAGCCGTATTCAAAGGCCAGCACGGCTTCTTCGGAGAGCACGGAGTCAAACACCTGAATGCTGCCCTGCCCTTCGCGCACGTTTTCCAGCGGCACGTAGACGCCGTGATCCCAGCGTTCGCGTTTTTGGTCGTGCAACACGGCGTGGCGGTGGAAGAAGGTGCCGCGCCCCACGTCTTCGCCGGAGATGCGAATATCAAAGCCTTGCGCCAGCAGGCTGGCGTAGGCGAGGTTCTCGCCCATGCCCCAGTCAAACGGCAACTCCCCGCGCCCCATGGCGGCGCGGTCTTCGATGATTTTTTTCACCCTCGGATGCAGCGCAAAGCCTTCCGGCACGGTGGAGAGACGTTCGGCGAGACGGGCGATTTCCTGCTCGGGAATGGCGGTGTCGCACGCATCGGTGTAGGGCTGTTTGAGGAAGGGTTTCCAGTCCACGCCGTGCTGTTTCTGGTTCGACAGGCTGGGGTTGTAGAGCAGCTCGCCACGGTCAAGACACGCGCGGTATTGCGCAATCATGGCATCGGGTTCGTCGGCACCCATCACGCCTTCGGCGACAAGCTGGTCGGCATAGAGTTTGCGCGTACCCGGATGGGCGCGCACCTTGCGGTACATCAGCGGCTGCGTGACCATCGGCTCGTCTTGTTCGTTGTGGCCGAGTTTGCGAAAGCAGACAATATCGACGACCACGTCCTTGCCGAAGGTATTGCGAAATTCCACCGCCATCGAGGCGACGAAGGCGACTGCTTCGGGGTTGTCGCCATTGACGTGGAAAATCGGCGCTTCCACCATCTTGAAGACATCCGTGCAGTAGATGGAAGAGCGCAAGTCGCGCGGGTCCGAAGTGGTAAAGCCAATCTGGTTGTTGATGACGATATGCACCGTGCCGCCGGTGCCGTAGCCACGGGTTTGCGAGAAATTGAGCGTTTCCTGATTGACGCCCTGCCCGGCAACGGCGGCATCGCCATGCACCAGCACGCCCAGCACTTGCGACTTGCCCGCCTCGCCACGGCGAAACTGGCGGGCATAGACGGAACCTGCCACCACCGGGTTGATGATTTCCAGGTGCGAGGGGTTGAAGGCCAGTTGCACGTGCACGGGTCCGCCGTCGGTCATCACGTCGCTGGAAAAGCCGTTGTGATATTTCACGTCGCCGGCGGAAAGGTCGCTATCCGCCGTGCCTTCAAATTCGGCAAACAGCATTTTGGGCGATTTGCCCAGCGTGTTGACCAGCACGTTCAAGCGCCCACGGTGCGCCATGCCGATGACGATTTCCTGCGCGCCCTGCCGCCCCGCCGTGCGGATGACTTCGTCCATGGCGACGATGGCCGATTCGCCACCTTCGAGCGAAAAGCGCTTCTGCCCGACATAGCGGGTGTGCAGGTAGCGTTCCAGCGTCTCGGCGGCGGTGACGCGCTCCAAAATGCGGCGTTTTTCTTCCGGGCGGAAGGTGGGGTTGGCGCGCACGCCTTCCAGCCGCGCCTGAATCCAGCGCTTCTGGGCGACTTCGGTCAGGTGCATGTATTCCGAACCAATGGCACCGCAGTAGGTCTCGCGCAAGGCTTCGAGGATTTCGCGCAGATTGGCGCGATCAGGCAGCCCCTGAAACGAACCGGTGTTGAACGTCGTATTCAAATCCGCCTCGGTGAAACCGTAATAGGAAGGCTCCAGTTCGGCGACTTCGGGGTGCGCATGGCGTTGCAGCGGGTCCAGATTCGCCCGGCGGTTGCCCAGAAAACGGTGGGCGTTGATGAGTTGCAGCACGCCTACCTGACGTTGCTGGTCGGCGCCGGTGGAAGGGGCGGCGGGGGCGGCGCGGCGCGGTTCGCGGGCGAGCTGGGCAAAGGCTTCGATGACCGGCGTGTGCGCCACATCGCGGTGCTGCATCCCGGCCTGGATGGTCTCAAAGCGTTTGCGCCAGTCTTCGGGCACGCTCATCGGGTCGGCGAGGAAGCGCTCATAGAGTTCTTCGACAAACGGCGCATTGGCCCCGAAGAACAGGGAAGTTTCGATTTTTTCACTCAACATTGTTGGGGTGCTCCATGCAAGGAGAGCAGCCGCGACGGGCTGCTCCACTACATTGTGTTTCGTGTCGGCACAAGCATTAGCGCTCGGCGAGCGGCTTCACCTCCCGCAGGGCGTGACCAACATAGAGCTGGCGCGGACGCCCGATTTTGTATTCCCGGTCGGAAATCATTTCTTCCCACTGCGTCACCCAGCCCACGCAACGCGCCAGCGCAAAGATGCAGGTAAACATGCTGGTGGGAATGCCGATGGCGCGCTGCACGATGCCGGAATAGAAATCCACGTTCGGATAGAGATTTTTGCGCACGAAGTATTCGTCTTCCAGGGCGATTTTTTCCAGCGCGCGGGCGAGTTTGAAGAGGCGGTCGTTTTCCAGCCCGAGTTCTGCCAGCACTTCGGCGCACACCTTGCCCATCAGCTTGGCGCGCGGGTCGAAGTTTTTATAGACGCGGTGACCAAAGCCCATCAGCCGGAAGGGGTCGTTTTTATCCTTGGCACGCTTGATGTATTCGCCCACGCGCGAGACGTCGCCGATTTCTTCCAGCATCATCAGGCAGGCTTCGTTGGCACCGCCATGCGCTGGCCCCCACAGGCAGGAAATGCCCGCCGAGACACAGGCGAAGGGGTTCGCACCCGAAGAACCCGCCAGCCGCACCGTGGAGGTGGAGGCGTTTTGTTCGTGGTCGGCGTGCAGCGTGAAAATGATGTCCAGCGCGCGCACCAGCACAGGGTTCGGCTTGTAGGGGCCGCAGGGCGTGCCAAACATCATGTGCATGAAGTTGGCGGTGTAGCCCAGGTCGTTGCGCGGATACATGAAGGGTTCGCCCACGTTGTATTTGTACGCCATGGCGACAATCGTGGGCAATTTGGCAATCAGCCGGTGCATGGAATCGAGCCGATGCTCGCTGTCGGAAAAATCCATCGCGTCGTGATAGAACGCCGACAGCGCCCCCACCACACCCACCATAATCGCCATCGGGTGCGCGTCGCGGCGAAAGCCGTTGTAGAAGCGGGTGAGCTGGTCATGCACCATGGAGTGCGAAATGATGAGTTCTTCAAACGCTTCCTTTTCCTTCTGGTTGGGCAAATCGCCGTTAATCAGCAAATAGGCCACTTCCAGAAAGCTGCACTGTTCGGCAAGCTGGTCAATCGGATAGCCACGGTAGAGCAATTGCCCGTTGGCACCATCGATAAAGGTAATCGTGGAAGAGCAGCTTGCCGTGGACAGAAAACCGGAATCATAGGTGAACATGCCGGTTTTTGCGCCCAGCGTGCGGATGTCGATGACATCGTTGCCGTGCGTGCCTTTCAAAATGGGAAAGTCGTAACTTTTCCCGTCTACGGTCAGGGTGGCGAAACGTTGTTCGTTTTTACTCATACGGTTTCCCTCTCTGTTGTGTGATGGATATTGTGGTTTCTTTCCGGGCCTCAGGCGGCGGGTGCCGTCATGCGCGCCAGCATCGCTTGCCAGCGGGCGTTGGGCGCAGGCTGCGAACCATTGACCAGCGCCCACAGCGCGTAGTCATCGAGCGCCAGCATCTCGGCAAGTGTGCCCAGCGCCTCTTCATCCAGCGCGTCGAAATCGCGCGCCAGAAAGCGCTCCAACACCAAATCCAGCTCCAACAGGGCGCGCCTGCACTGCCAGCGCAGGCGGCCCTTGTTGGCGGATAGTGCGTCCAGCGTCGTCATACGGCGCGCGCCACCATCATGTCCTTGATTTTGCCGATGGCGCGTGTCGGGTTCAGCCCTTTCGGGCAGACATCCACGCAGTTCATGATGGTGTGGCAACGGAACAGACGGTAGGGGTCTTCCAGATTGTCCAGACGGGCGTTGGTGTCCTGGTCGCGGGTGTCGGCGATGAAGCGATACGCCGCCAGCAGACCGGCGGGGCCGACGAATTTGTCCGGATTCCACCAGAACGACGGGCAGGACGTGGAACAGCAGGCGCACAGGATGCACTCGTACAGCCCGTTCAGCTCTTCGCGCTCTTCCGGCGACTGGATGCGTTCGCGCTCAGGCGGCGGCGTGTCATTGACCAGATACGGCTTGATGGAGTGGTACTGATTGAAGAACTGCGTCATGTCCACAATCAGGTCACGAATCACCGGCAGCCCGGGCAGCGGGCGCAGCGTGACTTCATCGGGCAGGCTGGACAAATCCGTCAGACAGGCCAGACCATTCTTGCCGTTGATGTTCATCGCGTCCGAACCGCACACCCCTTCGCGGCAGGAACGGCGAAAGGCGATGGAATCGTCCTTGGTCTTGAGTTTGACCAGGGCATCGAGCAGTTTCTTGTCGGTCTCTTCCAGTTCCAGGGAAAGTTCCTGCATATACGGCTTGGCGTCCCGGTCCGGGTCGTAACGGTACACCTTGAATCGCATGGTACGTTTGCTCATGGCTTACACACTCCTTGAAATCTCAGTAGGTACGCTTGGCCAGCGCGATCGGTTTGGTGTCTTCGTGCATCGGCTTCAGATTCACCGGCTTGTAGACCAGACGATCGGCTTCGCTGTACCACAAGGTATGCTTGAGCCATTCCTTGTCGTTGCGGCCATTGGGGTTTTCGGGCGTATCCTGGGCGTCATCGCGCACGTGCGCGCCGCGCGATTCTTTGCGCGCTTCGGCAGAAACCATCGTGGCGCGGGCGACTTCGATGAGGTTATCGAGTTCCAGCGCCTCGGTGCGCGCGGTGTTCCAGACGCGGGATTTATCGGTAATCGTGGTGCGCTTGGCGCGTTCTGCCACTTCGTGGATTTTCTGCACGCCTTCGCGCAGCAGATTGTCGAAGCGGAACACGCCGGCGTGTTTCTGCATCGTGCGGCGCATTTCGTCGCTGACTTCATGCACCGCCTCGCCATTGCTCTGGGTTTCCAGACGGTTGATGCGCGCCAGCGAAACTTCGCCCGCATCTTCCGGCAGCGGATGCAGCGGCAACTGGCCATTGCGGAAGTCTTCCACCACGGTCTCGCCAGCGGACTTGCCAAAGACCAGCAAATCGAGCAGCGAGTTCGTGCCCAGACGGTTGGCACCATGCACCGAAGCGCAGGCGCATTCGCCCGCAGCATAGAAACCATGCACCGGCACGGACATATCGCTGCCCTGCGGTGCCACCACCTGCGCCTTGTAGTTGGTGGGAATGCCGCCCATCATGTAGTGCGCGGTCGGCACCACGGGAATCGGCGCCTTGATGGGGTCGACACCGGCGAAGCGGATGGAAATCTCGCGGATGCCGGGCAGACGTTTGATGATGGTTTTGGGGTCCAGGTGCGTGATGTCCAGCAGGACGTGGTCTTTATCCGCACCGCAGCCGCGACCTTCGTTGATTTCGGTGACCATGGAGCGAGAGACCACATCGCGCGAAGCCAGGTCTTTCAGGTTCGGCGCATAGCGTTCCATGAAGCGCTCGCCGTTGCTGTTGCGCAAAATGCCGCCTTCGCCGCGCACGCCTTCGGTAATCAGCACGCCCGCGCCCGCCACGCCGGTGGGGTGGAACTGCCAGAACTCCATGTCTTCGAGCGGAATGCCCGCACGCGCCGCCATGCCCAGACCGTCACCGGTATTGATGAAAGCATTGGTGGAAGACCAGAAAATGCGCCCGGCGCCGCCGGTGGCAAAGACCGTCGCGCGCGAGTGGAAAATCGACACTTCACCGGTTTCCATTTCCAGCGCGGTCACGCCCAGCACATTGCCCTGTGCGTCGCGAATCAAATCCAGCGCCATCCATTCCACGAAGAAATGGGTGTGCGCGCGCACATTGCGCTGATAGAGCGCGTGCAGCATGGCGTGACCGGTGCGGTCTGCCGCCGCGCACGAGCGCATCACCGGCGACTGGCCGTAGTTCATCGAATGCCCGCCGAAGGGGCGCTGGTAAATCTTGCCGTTATCCGTGCGGTCAAACGGCATCCCGTAGTGTTCCAGCTCGATGACCACCTCGTTGGCCTTGCGGCACATAAACTCGATGGCATCCTGATCACCCAGCCAGTCCGACCCTTTCACGGTGTCGTACATATGCCAGTGCCAGTTATCTTCAGTGGTATTGCCCAAGGATGCGGCCACGCCGCCTTGCGCCGCCACGGTGTGCGAACGGGTGGGAAACACCTTGGTCAGAACCGCCGTTTTCAGTCCGGCCTCGGACAATTGCAGCGCCGCGCGCAAGCCCGCGCCGCCCGCGCCCACAATAACGGCATCATAAGTATGCTTGATCATGCTCACGCTCCCAGCAACAACAGAATTTTCGCAGCCCACGCGGCATAGCCGATGAGCACAAGGATGGCAGCCACGTGCAGCGCCAGACGCAGGCCGAGCGGCTTCACGTAGTCCATGAAGATGTCGCGCACGCCAATCCAGGCGTGATAGCAGAGCGTCAAGAAAAACAGCAGCGTCAGAAAACGCATACAGGGCGCTGTCAGCACTGCCCGCAGCGACAGGTGTTCGCTCGGAATGGCCAGCGACACCAGCACGAAAATCACCGAATACAACACCATGTAGACGGCGGTCGCCCGTTGGGCGATCCAGTCGCGCAGCCCGTAGTGCGCGCCTACCACATTACGCTTCACCATACTTTCACCCCGATCAGAAGAGTCAACACCACACTGGCGCCGAGCACGATTTTCGCGCTCAAGCGCGCCGCCTCGCGTTCCACGCCGATGTGTTTATCCAGCAGCAAGAAACGAATCCCGGCGCAGAAGTGATACACATAGGCGAACAGCAGCGCCAGCAGCAGCAGTTTGGCAATCACGCCCAAAGAGGCCGCCGTCGCCGCGATGAACGCCTCGCGTTCCAGCATACACAGCAGAAACGGCAGGAACAGAAACAGCGCCGCCCCGCTGATGCGGTGCATGATGGAGACGACCGCCGGAATCGGCTGGTCCATGGACAACTGCCTCAGATCCAGATACTTGGGACGGGCTTTCGGCTTTCCCGACGAAGCCCCCGCAGTGCTTTGCGACATCTTGCTACCTCCAGTTAGGTGTAAATGGCGGAAAACCCGCCGGATTGCTGCCAAGACCAGCGCCGCGAACCTTGCCGCCCACGGCGCGCATTTTTGCGTTTCAATTCAAATCGTTCATGTAAGCGTACTCGTCTGTCCGATACAGACCGCGACGCCACTCCACGGGACGATCGCCGTAAGTGTACGTCACCCGCTCCACGGATAATAGCGGAGTGTGCTCTTTTACTTCCAAAAGTTCTGCTGCCGCCCGCTCGGCAGGCACTGCCCGCACCGATTCGCGCGCGCGCACCATGCGCAGGCCATAGCGCGACTCAAACAAGGCATAGAGCGAATCGGGCCAGCTTTTCAGCACCTCCATCGTCAGCCCCGGGAATACCTCGCCGGGCAGATAGATTTCGTCGATCACCACCGGCACGTTGGAAAAGCGCAGCAAGCGGCGCACCACGGTCACCGGGTCGCCGGGCGCGATTTCCAGCATCCGCGCCGCTTCCGCGCCCGCCTTGGCGCGCCAGCATTCCAGCGGCTCGCTTTTCGGGTCGCGCACGCCGCCTTCGCGCGGCATCAGGCGCAGAAAGCGAAAGCGCGCGCGCGGGTCGCTATGGGACGCCACAAACGTCCCCTTGCCCTGCTTGCGCACCAGCAGATTTTCCGCCGCCAGCTCATCGACCGCCTTGCGCACCGTGCCTTGCGACACGCCAAAGCGCAGCGCCAATTCCTGCTCGCCGGGCACCAACTGCCCGGGTGCCCACTCGCCTGCCTGCAAGGCATCCAGCATCAAGGTCTTGATTTGGCGATAGAGCGGACTAAAGGACGGGGAAACGCGCATGACAAGCGAAATTTTCTGCGAAGATTGCGAAGCTGCGGCGCAGCGCCAGCAAAGTTAGCCAACATTTCAGCACAAACCTGCCCGTCCGTCCATACTTTTATATAAGACAAAAGATGTAACTGTCACCGCACCGTCCCCCTTCGCGCCCCGCCGCCGCATCTGCTACCATCCGCCCTGCGCAACGCGCGCCGCACCCGGCGCGCCCATCCGGAAGCGTGGGGGAGTGGTTTAACCCAGCGGCCTTGAAATCCGCCGGCGGCGCACACCGCCCGTGAGTTCGAATCTCACCGCTTCCGCCATCCTGCCAACAAAAAGCCCGCTTACGCGGGCTTTTTGTTCGTTGCCAGAAAAGCGCGAAACACTCAGAACCAACCGCCTGCCGACTTCGTGTTACCAAACAGACCGGGCTGGTCAAACAGGGTACCGGCGAGGGCATACGCCAAACCGCCACGACTGGAAAGCCCTGCAAGCTGCTGGGCAATCCCTGTTATATCCGACCCAAAAAGCGGGCCAAATATCTGCTCATCCCTGCGTATATACTGATTGCCTGCAATGATCATTTCCGGTGTGAAGCCCAGCGCCTCACGCACTTCCGGCGTCATCTGTGCATACAACATATTGATGGCCGTACCCTGACCACGGATGTCACCTGCCATCATGCACGCAGCTTGGTATGGTCGCAGGGATGCCGCCAATCTGCTGCCCAGCGTCGCCGACGCGGTCAACGATTCCTCATCGTTAAACAGCCCTTCCCGATCCAGTTTGATGGCAGCCAGCTCCTGATCAGAGAGCACCGACCAGTCAACGCCGTCCAGACGCGACCTTGCCAAATTGACCTGCGAGACGGGCACGCCCTGTTTTTCTGCTGTCTGTTTGATGATTTCGTCCAGTTTTTCGCGCGCCTGTTTGCCGACTTCCTCAAAAGTGAGCGGTTTGGATGCCAAGGCTTTGGCGGCATCCGAGAGCGTCACCACGCTGCTGGCATCTTTCGTCTCCCCGCTGGACTGC
>JAFZMK010000117.1 GCA_017553285.1 Rhodocyclaceae bacterium | reverse complement strand
TTAACATCTGTATGATATTGCCGAGGATTTTATCGTGACATCTTCTAGTAGCCGATGCATCAATCAGTGCTGTTGAGCCATTTTTATCCGCAATATTCGGGTCTGCATTGGCGCGCAGCAGGGTTGCGACAATATCTTCCTGGTGTCGGCGTGTCGCAACCATCAGGGGCGTTACGCCAGTTGGCGTGCTGGCATTGACGTTTGCGCCAACAGCAAGCAGGTGCTTGACCGCAGCCAGATGTTCTTTCTGTACGGCGTGCAAAAGCGGCGTCCAGCCAAAGGCATCTGCGGCGTTGACGTCCGCGCCCAGGGCAATCATTTTTGCAATGCTCGCCACATCTCCATAGCGCGCCGCAGTTCGCAGCGTAGCTTGCCGCAGTAAATGTGTAGCGGCGGTGTGCCCCGCTTTTTCAGCGGCGCGCAATGCGCTTGGTTCGCCATGCTCCGGGATGCGCACTTTGGCGCCGTGAGCAAGCAAAAGACGGATGCTTGCCACATCGCCCACAGCGGCGGCAAGAATCAAGGCAGTGTTTCCCTGTGCGTCGCGCGCGCTGGCATCCGCGCCGCGTTTCAGCAGCGTTGCCGCCACTTCGCCATGCCCGTTTTGGATGGCCTGCATCAAGGCGCTTTGCGCATTGCGGTTGGCGGCGTTTGGAGATGCACCCGCATCCAGCGCCGATTGAACATCGCTCATCTGCCCGCTGGCAACGGCGCGCAACAGCATTTCCCCCAGCAAAATGCGTGCGGCACCATGTTGTCCGCTGCTGTTCGCCATGTGCAAGGCGGCGTGAATGCCTTGTGCGCCGGCGTCCAACAACTGGCGCAGGGCGGTGTTGCGCCCCAATTTGGCAGCCCATTCCAGCGCACTGAGACCTTTGCTCTTTGCATTGGCGTCTGCCCCCGCATTCAGGGCGCGCGCCACGCTGCGGGGTCGGCCAGATCTGACCGCTTTGACAAGAATGGCATCGCGCAAAATCTGCGCGGTTTCTGTATGCCCGTTTTTCCAGGCTATATCCAGCGCGGTGCGCCACTTGGCATTACAACGGCTGAGGTGCGCGCCCGCCTCGACAAGCGCGCACACAAGCTCGTCATGCCCCCGACGGGCAGCGTGCATCAGCGCCGTCCAGCCGTAGTGGTCGGCAGCATTCACATCCGCCCCCGCCTCCAGCGCGCGGCGCAGCGCGGGTATGTCGCCCTGCCGAGCAGCGCGGCGCAGGATGGCTTCTCGCAGCAGGCGCGCGCAGGCGCTGTGCCCGCTACGCTCTGCCAAATCCAGGGCGCTTTGCCCGTAGGCGTCGGCGGCTTCGGGGCGGTTGGTGTTGGCGAGCAGTCGGCGCACCAGGTTTTCGTCGCCTTGCCATGCGGCGTGCATGAGGGCAGTCCAGCCTCCACAGGAGGGTTTGCTGATATAAACGTCGCGCTCCAGCAACCAGTGCGCGGCAGCGTCATGTCCGTGCGCAACCGCGTGGTGCAGCGCGGTAGCGCCGACTGCGTCGCGCGCTTTTATGCTCGCGCCAGCCTCCAGCGCCGCCTGCATTCCGGCAATCTGCCCGGCTGCCGCAGCGCGCAGGAATGCGAAGTCGCGCAGCACCCGGATGATTCCGGTACGGTTCCATTTCCGCGCCAGTTGCATGGCGCTATTCCCTTCAGCGTCCGTCGCTTCCGCATCCGCACCGATAGTGAGCAGGAGTTGTGATACATAGACACACCCATACTGCGCGGCATACATGAGTGCCGTTTCCCCTTTGCGGTTGGCAGCGTTTGGGTCAGCACCGGCACCCAGCAGAAGTTCGACCGTTTGCGTGCGGTTCTGGCCGGTGGTGGCAATCAGTAGTGGCGTCCAGCCGTCGTGGTCGGCAACGTTGACCTTGGCACCTGCTGCAAGCAGACGTTCGGCAAGCGCATATCTGCTTCGCGTGCAGGCGGCTTCCATCAAGGCGGTGCGCCCATTGTTATCGACGGCGTTTGGATTGGCACCGGCTCGCAGCAAAATGGCGGCGATTTCATTTCTGCCTGTTCGCGCGTATGCAATGAGCGCCGTGCGCCCGTGTTCATCCCGAACGTCAATATCGGCACTCGCCATGCTGCCGCCTTCTCTCAAGCAGCGGATGGCATCCTCAACCAGCCGGGCGAAAATATCACTGTCAAAAGGCATGGGATGGTTTCCTCACGAACACTCAGGATGCGCCGTCATCTTTTTTTGACCTGCGTGCGCTCGGCCATCCAGAGATAGCCCTGCAACCACAATCGTCCTTCAATATCCTGCCCGACCTGCGGCGGCGCTTCGCCCGACCAGGCGCGGCGGGTAATCAGGATGTCCAGATCACAGTCTTCGTCGCAGCGCATCACGGTGGCGCGCACCCGCCAGCCATCCTGCCCCAGCCAGTCCTTGAATTCTTCCACCGATTTCACCGGGGCGTGAAAGCTGTAATCGTCCACGTCCCACTCATCAATCGACAGCAGCATGGCGGCACCATCCATGCGGACGATGCATTCCCGCTCGTGGGGCGCTTCGCCTTCTTGCAGGCGCCGATTCGTCCACGCCACGACTTCGGGATGCTGCTGCACCTTCCATTCGCGTTTTTCAGCAGGCCGGGCACCATACGCGATGCCGGTGAGGATGAACTCGTACTGCTTGCCCGCTTCGTACCAGGCGCGGTTGATCGGGTAGCGCGAATCAAAAAACGTCACCTCGCCCCCGTTCCAGCTTGCCGTAATCTGCGCTTCCACGCCGCTTTCCCAGACGCAGACTTCGTGCAGGGTCAGCGTGCATTGACTGCCGCGAGAAAAGGACGGGAACAGGCTGACCACCATGGTTGCTTTCTTTTCCGGCTCCACACGAAGCGCCAGCGTCATGCCTTCCGCAGCCGGCGGCCAGGTCAGCAAAAAGCCCTTGGGCCAATCGTCCGGCACGCTGCGCGGCGCCGGGTAGAACTCGCCGTAGCCCGCCTGAAGGGTTGCTTCTTGCACAATCTGCGGCAAGCGCAGCATCCACGCCTCCGCATCCGCCTCGAAGGGCGCCCAGTGCGAACCCAGGTAATGCTGCGCATCCTGCGCCTCGGCAACGAAGGTCGAATCCGGCCACGGCAGGAATGCGTGGACGATTGCCCTCGGGGGGACAATCGGCTCGTCCTTTTCCAGTGCGGCGCGCTGAATCAATCCTTCCCTGCCATCATCGAAGGTGATGCCAAGATAGGTCTCACCCACAAAGGTGACGACACCGGCACCATAGCCGCCGTGCGCAATGCGGCTGCCTACCACCAGATTTCGCGTATCCATCGTGCAATCCTCCTGCGCGTTTATCTTCGTTGCGCCCCATTTTTCCACCGCACCTAGCTCAAATAATGAGCTTTCATAACATTTTTTTCACGAAACCCTTCAATCATCCCCAAACAGGGCATTGCCAATGCCCCAGCCGAGCACGCCGGCGATGAGGAGGTCGAAGAAATCCACGCCTTGTTTGCGCGACACGGGCATGGGTCTGGGCGCGGGGGCGGGTCTGGGCATGGGGGCGAAAAACGCAGGCAGATCGCTGCGCGCAGGCACAGGCACGGAGGCAGCTACGGGTGCAGGCGTAGCCACGCACAGCGGCTTCGCACCTTCTTCCAGCCAGCGCTGTAATTGTTCCGCTTCCGGTGCGCTGCTCAATGTGAGCGGCAGGGTAATTCTCACCCGCCCCGTGGTCGGCAAACCTTTGCGCAGCAGCGCCGCTCTGGGGTTCGTCAG
>JAFZMK010000116.1 GCA_017553285.1 Rhodocyclaceae bacterium | reverse complement strand
GTGCAAGGCCCCACAGCGCTGGAACGCGCCTGCCACGCGCTGCCCGCGCTGGCCAAGTTGCAAGCCGCCAACGCCCTGCCGGACACGTTCTTTGCCGTGCGCGACGGTGACTGGTTCTATGCCCGCACCGGCTACACCGGCGAAGACGGGCTGGAACTGACCCTGCCCGCCTCTGATGCGCCCGCCTGCTGGAATGCCTTGCTGGACGCGGGCGTGCGTCCCTGCGGGCTGGGCGCGCGCGACACGCTGCGGCTGGAAGCGGGCATGAACCTTTACGGGCAGGATATGGACACCACCACTTCGCCGCTCGATGCCGGGCTGGCATGGACGGTCTGGCTCAAAGACGAGGCGCGCGAGTTCATCGGCAAAGATGCCCTCGTCGCCCACGCCGCACCCAAAGCCTTTCTCGGTCTGATACTGGAAGCGCCCGGCGTGCTGCGCGCACACATGAAAGTGCGCACCGCGCAAGGCGGCGAAGGGCTGACCACCAGCGGCAGCTTTTCGCCCACGCTGGAAAAATCCATCGCCTTTGCCCGTCTGCCCGCCGGCACGCAACCCGGTGAAGCGGTAGAAGTCGAAATTCGCGGCAAGTGGGCGCGCGCCCGCACCGTCAAACTGCCATTCGTGCGCAATGGCAAGGCGCTGGTCTGAATCCGGTGCCTCTCACACAAACAGGAGTACACAGCATGACCAACCTCATTCCGGAAGACCTCAAATACACCCAATCGCACGAGTGGGTACGGGAAGACAGCGAAGGCGTCGTCTTCGTCGGCATCACTGACCACGCGCAGGAAGCCCTGGGCGACCTCGTCTTTCTGGAACTGGCAGAAGTCGGCACGCACGTGAGCGCGGGCGATTCCTGCGGCACGCTCGAATCGGTGAAGGCCGCTTCCGACCTCTATTCCCCGGTCAGCGGCGAAGTCATCGAACGCAATCAGGCCGCCATTGATGAACCGGCCAGCATCAACAGCGCCCCGTATGACACCTGGCTGCTGCGCGTGCGCCTTGACCAGCCCGGTCTGGAAGGGCTGCTCTCGGCAGCCTCCTACGCCGACCACGCCGCCAGCGACTAAGCCGCCCGCGCCCGCAACGCCGCACACGGCCACCGGCTTTGCGCAGGTGGCCGTTTTCCCTTTCCCTGCCTCGCCTCCATCGCCATGAACCACGCCTCCCCCGCCCAACTGCTGGCCGCTTCCAATGCGGAACTGGCCGCCGAAGATGTATTCATCGCCCGTCACCTCGGCATTGACCCGGCTGCCGAAGCCGAGATGCTCGCCGCCCTCAAGGTCGCCAGCGTCCAGGAACTCATCGACCAGACCGTGCCGTCAGACATTCGCCTGCCCGCGCCGCTGGCGCTGCCCGCCGCCTGCCCCGAGGCCGAAGCCCTCGCGCGCCTGCGCGCGCTGTTTGCACAAAACCGCAACATGCATCCGCTCATCGGTCAAGGCTATTACGGCACACACCTGCCGCCCGTGCTGCTGCGCAACGTCTTTGAAAACCCCGGCTGGTATACCGCCTACACGCCGTATCAGGCGGAAATTTCGCAAGGGCGGCTGGAAGTGCTGCTGCACTTTCAGCACATGGTCGCCGACCTCACCGATCTCCCCGTCGCCAACGCTTCCTTGCTCGACGAAGCCACCGCCGCTGCCGAGGCGATGAGCATGTGCCGACGCGCCAGCAAGTCCGCCAGCAAGCGCTTTTTTGTCGACCGCGCCGTATTTGCGCAAACGCTGGACGTACTGCAAACCCGCGCCCCCTTCCAGGGCATTGAACTCATCATTGCCCCCGCCGAACAAGCCGCGCAGCACGACGTATTCGGCGCGCTGCTGCAAAGTCCCAACCGCCACGGCGAATTTGTCGACCACAGCGCCACCATCGCCGCCCTGCACGCAAAAGGCGCGCTGGCTGCCGTCGCCTGCGACCTCATGGCACTGATGCTGTGCAAAACGCCCGGCGAAATGGGCGCGGACATCGCGCTCGGCTCGGCGCAGCGTTTCGGCATCCCGATGGGTTTTGGCGGCCCGCACGCCGCCTTTTTCGCCGCCCGCAAGGAATACGTCCGCGCCCTGCCCGGGCGCATCATTGGCCGCTCGCGCGATGCCCACGGCAACCCCGCCCTGCGCATGGCGCTGCAAACCCGCGAACAACACATCCGCCGCGAAAAGGCCAATTCCAACATCTGCACCTCGCAAGTCCTGCTCGCCAATCTTTCCGCGCTCTACGCCCTCTGGCACGGCCCGCAAGGGCTAGGGCGCATTGCCGCGCGCATTCACCGCCTCACCGCGCTGGCCGCCCGCGCCTTCGCCCGCATCGGGCTGGCACCCGTGCATACGGCGGTCTTCGACACCCTCGTGCTGCCCACCGGCCTGCGCACGGCGAGTTTCCACGAAGCCGCGCACCGCGCCGGTTTTCAGCTCGCCCGGCTGGATGATGCGCATCTAGGCATCAGCTTTGACGAAGTCACCGGCTTTGACGACCTCGCCCGCCTGCTCGCCGCCTTCGGCTATCAAGGCACGCTGGACGCGCTCGATGCTTCGCCCCTGCTGGACGACGCCTTGCTGCGCCAAAGCGCGCCGCTCACCCATCCCGTCTTTCAGCGTTACCACACCGAGCATCAAATGCTGCGCTATCTCAAACGGCTGCAAAACCGCGACCTGGCGCTGGATCACAGCATGATTGCGCTCGGCTCATGCACCATGAAGCTCAACGCCGCCGCCGAAATGCTGCCGCTTTCCTGGCCCGAAGTGCACCGCGCCCACCCCTTTGCGCCGCGCGAAGACGTGCACGGCACGCTTGCCTTTCTGGAGAGCCTGCGCGCGCAGTTGCGCACCATCACCGGCTTTGACGCCATCAGCCTGCAACCCAATTCCGGCGCGCAAGGCGAATATGCCGGCATGGTCACCATCGCCCGCTACCACGCCGCGCGCGGGCAAAGCCAGCGCAACGTCTGCCTGATACCCAAATCCGCCCACGGCACCAACCCCGCCTCGGCGCACATGTGCGGCATGACGATTGTCACCGTCGATTGCGACGAACACGGCAACGTCAAACTGCAAGACCTCAAGGAAAAAGCCGCCGCGCACGCCGACACCCTCGCCGCGCTGATGATTACCTATCCTTCCACCCACGGCGTGTTTGAGGCGGAAATCCGCGAAATCTGCGACGTTATCCACCAGCACGGCGGGCAAGTCTATATGGACGGCGCAAACCTCAACGCGCAGGTCGGGCTGACCAGCCCCGCGCATATCGGCGCGGACGTCAGCCACATGAACTTGCACAAAACCTTCGCCATCCCGCACGGCGGCGGCGGCCCCGGCATGGGGCCGATCGGCGTCGCCGCGCACCTCGCCCCGTTCCTGCCGGATCACGCCGTCTTCCCCACCGGCGAAGCCGACCGCGCCAACCGGGGCCAGCACGCAGTCAGCGCCGCGCCCTTTGGTTCGGCAAGCGTGCTGGTCATCTCGTGGATGTACATCACGCTGATGGGCGGCGAAGGCCTGCGCCGCGCCACCGAGACGGCGATTCTCAACGCCAACTACCTCGCCACGCGGCTTGCCCCGCACTACCCCGTGCTGTACACCGGCACCAACGGGCGCGTCGCCCACGAATGCATCATCGACCTGCGCCCGCTCAAAGCCGCCAGCGGCATCACGGAAACCGACGTTGCCAAACGCCTGATGGACTACGGCTTTCACGCCCCCACGGTCTCCTTCCCGGTAGCCGGCACCTTGATGATTGAGCCGACCGAGTCGGAAGACAAGGCCGAACTCGACCGCTTCATCGAAGCCATGGTCGCCATCCGCGAAGAAATCCGCGCCGTCGAAGAAGGTCGTCTGCCCAAAGACGACAACCCGCTCAAACACGCCCCGCACACCCAGCATCAGGTCACGGCAGGCGACTGGCCGCACGCTTACAGCCGCGAAACCGCCGCTTATCCCCTGCCCTGGCTGCGTGAGAACAAATTCTGGCCGTCTGTGGGGCGCATCGACGAAGTCTACGGCGACCGCAACCTCGCCTGCACCTGGCACGACGACTAAGCCCGCCGCACACCGCAGCCAAAACGCGAACGTCCCGCAGGACGTTCGCGTTTTTTATTGCGGACGCTTGCAATCGCGCGCACGCGGTGTTGTTCACCGTAGCTTCAGATAGCGCGCACTACAGTACGCACACCGGACAAATTTCATCCCCCAACCCATCAGGAGAACCATCATGCGTACCACAATTCTTTCCGCCGCTTGTGTATTGAGCGCCGCCATGGGCGCAGCGCTGCCCGCGCAGGCGCAAACGCCCGCCCCCGCCGCACAGGCGGCTGTCGCCCCGGGCGGTTTTCAGGGGCCGATGGCGCAGGCGCAAGTCACCACCGTTGCCGAAGCGCGCAAAGCGCGTGACGACACGCCGGTAACCCTCACCGGCCACATCGTGCAGCGCCTGCCCCATGACGATGACGACTACCTTTTCCGCGACAACACCGGAGAAATCGAGGTCGACATTGACCACAAAGTGTTCCGTGGTCAAAACGTAACGCCGCAAACCCGCGTGCGCATCTCGGGCGAAGTCGACCAGGAATTCATGAAGGCGACGAGCATCGACGTGGAGTTTCTGGAAGTGCTGTAAGCCGCCGAATCATCCGCCAATAAAAATCGCGCACCTGAGCCGCCACCGCGCCTGCGCCTGCCGGCAGAAGCATTCCTCCTGCCCGCGCGCGAGAATGCGGCACGGCGACAAGCGGAACGCCGCAGGACGCGCAGACACTCACACGGGCAACTGCCTTCGGGCGTTGCCCGATTTTTTTGCCCGCGCGCCGCGCGCCAGATTTGCGCAAAAAGAAAGGGAGCCGTGCGGCTCCCTTTCGGCGTGTTTCAGGCGTATCCGCCGCGCTCAGTCGGCCTGTTTGCGCAGGAAGGCGGGGATGTCCAGTTGGTTGATGCCGTTGGCGGTCATGGCTTCGGCGGCGGTGCGTCGGTTGCGCAGGACGTTGGGCACGCTGGGGTCGCTGGTGACTGCGGTGCCAACGGCAACACCCGGGACGGGTGCCGCAACACCGTAGGTGCCGTTGGCACGCAGGTCCTGTGTGTTGCGAAAGACCTCCAGGTCGGGCACGCTCACCGCGCGGCGCGGCGCGCCCAGCCCGGTGGCAACCACGGTGATGCGGATGCGGTCTTCCATGCTCTCGTCAAACACGGTGCCGTATTTGACGAAGGCTTCGGAAGCGGCGAATGCCTGCACGGTTTTCACCGCGTCGCGCACTTCGCTCATCTTCAGCGTCGAACGGCTGGAGGTGATATTGACCAGCACGCAGCGCGCGCCTTTCAGTTCCGTGCCTTCGAGCAGCGGCGAGACGGCGGCCTGCTCGGCAGCGATGCGGGCGCGATCCAGCCCGAAGGCTTCGGCAGACCCCATCATGGCGCGCCCCATCTCGCCCATGGCGGTGCGCACGTCCTGAAAATCGACGTTGACCATGCCGGGCACGTTGATGATTTCGGCAATGCCGCCGACGGCGTTGCGCAGCACGTTGTCCGCCGAGCGGAAACAGTCTTCAAAACCGGCTTCGTCGCCGAAGACTTCCAGCAGTTTGTCGTTGAGCACCACAATCAGCGAGTCGACGTTCTGCGAAAGTTCATCCACGCCGCTGTCGGCGACGCGGTCGCGGTTTTCAAAATCAAACGGTTTGGTGACCACGCCGACGGTGAGAATGCCCATTTCCTTGGCAATTTCGGCAATCACCGGGGCAGCGCCCGTGCCGGTGCCGCCGCCCATGCCGGCGGTGATGAAGCACATGTGCGCGCCCTGCAACATTTCTTTCAGGGCTTCGCTGGATTCCTGCGCCGCAGCGCGACCCGATTCCGGCTTGGAACCTGCGCCCAGACCGGACGAACCAAGCTGCACCTTTTTCGTGGCAAGGCAGCGGCGCAGCGCCTGCGCGTCGGTATTGGCAGCGATAAATTCCACGCCTTGCACACCCTCGCGAATCATGTGATCGACGGCATTTCCACCGGCGCCACCGACGCCGATCACCTTGATGATGGTGTCATTCGTAAGCTGCTCTTTTTCCACAAGTTCAAACATTGGTGCTGTCATTGAATCCTCCTAAAAACACGCGGGAGCCGTAAGGCTATTTAGTGACGCAGCGCAAGTTTACCGCTAAATACAGTAGTTGGGCACTGCTCCGTAAAATTTTGCAATCTATTTAGAACGTCTTGTCCAGCCAGGTGCGGAAGCGCCGCAGCCAGTGACCGGGGGTGCGCGGTTCGCGCGAAATCATGCCGCGACGGCGCTGTTCCATGGCTTCGGTCAGCAAGCCGACGGCGGCGGAAAATTGCGGCAGGCAGACCAGTTCGGCGAGCGCGCCTTCGTACAGCGGATTGCCTACACGCACCTGTGTGCCAAAGACTTTTTCGCCCAGCTCGTCCATGCCTTTCATCGCCGCCGCGCCGCCGGTGAGCACAAAGCCCGACGAGAGCAGTTCTTCGTAGCCGCTGCGGCGCAGTTCGGATTGCACCAGTTCAAAGAGTTCCGCCACGCGCAGTTCAATCACGCTGGCAAGGTTCTGGCGCGAGTACGTGCGCGAGGGACGGTCGACAACGCCGGGCACTTCAATCAGTTCTTCCGGGTCGATCAGCGGGTGCGAGTGCATCGCCACGCCCTTGCTGATCTTGATTTCTTCGGCCTCGGAAGTGGGCGTGTGCAACGCCATGGCGATGTCGTTGGTGATTTGGTCGCCGCCGATGGGCAGCACCGCCGTGTGGCGGATGGCACCTTGCGTGAAGATGGCGATGTCGGTGGTGCCGGCGCCGATGTCAATCATGCAGGTACCCAAACCTTTTTCGTCTTCGGTGAGTACGGCGTAGCTGGAAGCCAGCGGCAGCAGCACCAAATCAGCCACTTCCAGCCCGCAGCGGCGCACGCATTTGACGAGGTTTTGCGCTGCGGCGATGGCGCCGGTGGCGATGTGCACTTTCACTTCCAGCTTCAGGCCGCTCATGCCCACTGGTTCGGGCACGCCGCCCTGACCGTCGATGATGAATTCCTGACGCAGGATGTGCAGGATTTGCTGCTCGGCAGGAATATGCACGGCGCGGGCGACTTCCAGCACGCGCTCCACGTCCATCTGCGAGACTTCCTTGTTGTCCTTGATGGCGACGATGCCGTTGGAGTTGAAGCTCTTGATGTGGCTGCCGGTGATGCCGGTGTAGACATCGTGAATCTTGCACGAGGAAGTCATTTCCGCTTCCCGCACGGCGTTGGCAATGGCTTCGACGGTGCTTTCGATATTCACCACCACGCCGCGCTTGAGACCATGTGCCGGCGCGGAGCCACGACCGATTATGCTGAAGCGCCCGTCCTGGCGAATTTCAGCCACCATGCAAACGACCTTGGAGGTACCAACGTCGAGACCAACAATCACATCTTTGTATTCTTTGCTCATGAGCGCGTGCCTTTTACTGTCTTGGGCGATACGGGGGCGACCTGCGGCGTCAGCGCAAAGCCGCCCAGATAGCGCAGGTCAGCGGTTGCGACAGGGATGGAAAAACGGGAGACCACTTGCGGCCAGGCTTGCACAAAGCGGTTCAGGCGGGCTTCCAGGGAGAGTTTATCCTGTTCCCGACCCAGTACCAGCATCATGCCGTTGTCCAATTCTACCTGCCAAGCGTGGCGGGCGGACAGCGACAGGCGACGGATGTGCAAACCCGCCGCCGCAAGTTGGGCGCTGAAGCGGATATAACGCTGCCAGACATCCGGCTCGGCACCCGCCGGGCCGGAGAGCATCGGCAGCGCTTCGTTGCTGGCACCGGGGAAGAGCGTGCCGTGCTCGTCCAGCATTTGCGTGTCTTCGCTGCCTTGTTGCGTCCAGTACGCCACCGGGCGGTATTCCTGCAAGTGTACATCCAGCACACCCGGCCAGCGCCGGCGCACGCTGGCCTGCTTCACCCACGGCAGGCGTTCAAAGGCCGTGCGCAGGGCGTCGACATCGGTGAGCAAAAAATTGCGCTGGCGCACGCACAGGCGCACAACGCCTTCAATCTGTTCGCGGGTGACGTGTTCGAGTTTGCGATGCACCACCACTTCCTGCAAGCTCAAATAGGGCTGGGCAAGAAACCACATCATGCCGGCATAGCCCGCCAGTACGCCCGCCAGGACGTACAGCAGGTTTGCCACCGCGTTCATGCGCCGTGGCCGGTGCCAGAAGCTGACCGGCGCGGGCGCGGGTGCGGGGCGGCCATAGTGGCGGTAATCAATGACCATTGCCGGCTCCTGCCAGAATCTGCACACACAGTTCTTCAAAGTCCATGCCCGTCACTTTCGCAGACATGGGCACCAGCGAATGCGAGGTCATGCCCGGCACGGTGTTGATTTCCAGCAGCCAGAAACGCCCGTCCCGGTCACGCAGCACGTCCACGCGCCCCCAGCCGGAAGCGCCCAGCACGTCGACCGAACGGCGCACGATGCGCGCCAGTTCCGCCTCTTCGTCCTCGCGCAGACCGCTGGGGCAGAAATACTGGGTTTCGTCGCTATAGTATTTGTGTTCAAAATCGTAATTGCCGCCCGGCGCCACAATGCGCACCGAGGGCAGGATGCGCTCGCCGAGGAAGGGCACGGTCAGTTCCTGCCCGTCGACGAAGACTTCGGCCAGCACGCGGGCATCGTATTTCGCCGCCTCTTGCCAGGCTGCGCGCAGTTTGCCGGGTTCGGTGACTTTCACCGCGCCGACGCTGGAACCTTCATGCACGGGTTTGACGAAAATCGGCAGGCCAAGGCGGGCTTCGATGGCTGCCCAGTCGCTGTCCGCAGTCAATTCTTCGCAATCGGGCGTGGGCAGCCCGCAGGCGCGCCAAATCATCTTGCAGCGCCATTTGTCCAGCCCCAGGGCGGACGCCATCACGCCGCTGCCGGTGTAGGGCAGACCAATGCAGTCCAGCAAGCCCTGCACCGTGCCATCTTCGCCGCCGCGCCCGTGCAGCACAATGAAGGCGCGCGCGAAGCCTTGCTCTTTTAGCGTGGCAATGTTGTCCGTGGCAGGGTCGACCGGGTGCGCATCAATGCCGCGTGCGCGCAGCGCTTCCAGCACCGCGTTGCCCGAGAGCAGCGAAATGTCGCGTTCTGCCGAAGTGCCGCCAAAGAGCACTGCCACCTTGCCAAAATTCATGCCTTGTCCCCTTGCTGTTGCGTCATGCGGCCTGCAATCTGGCCAATGGAACCCGCGCCCATGGTGATGAACACATCGCCATCGCGCAGCACGTGCAGCGCGTCGCGGGCGATGTCTTCCCATTTTTCCACGAACAGCGGCTCGACCTTGCCCGCCAGACGCACGGCGCGCGCCAGCGAACGACCATCGGCAGCTACCACGGGCGGCTCGCCCGCCGCGTAGACTTCGGTGAGAATGAGCGCATCGACCTGCGAGAGCACGCCGACAAAATCTTCAAAACAATCGCGCGTGCGCGAATAGCGGTGCGGCTGAAAGGCCAGCACGATGCGCCGCCCCTGAAACGCTGCGCGCGCCGCCGCCAGCGTCGCCGCCATTTCCACCGGATGATGACCATAATCGTCAATCACCGTGCACGTGCCACCGTCGGGAAGATTCAGTTCGCCGTACTGCTGAAAGCGCCGCCCCACGCCGCGAAACTCGCCCAGCGCGCGCACAATCGCCTCTTCCGGCACCTGCACTTCGGCAGCCACCGCCACCGCCGCCAGCGCGTTGAGCACGTTGTGGTGACCGGGAATGTTCAGCGTCACCGGCAGGCGGCGCTGCGTCTCGCCCGGGGTATAGACGATGTCAAAGTGCATTCGCGGTCCTTCGGCGCGGATATTCTCGGCACGCACGGCAGCGTCTTGCGACGTGCCGTAGAGCACCACTTGCCGCGAGAGCATCGGCAAAATCGAGCGCACGTGCGGGTCATCCCCACACAGCACGGCCACACCATAAAACGGCAGCCGTTGCAGGAAATCGACGAAGGCTTGCTTGAGGCGCGCAAAATCGTGCCCGTAGGTTTCCATGTGGTCGGCGTCGATGTTGGTGACCACCGAAATCACCGGATTGAGAAACAGGAACGACGCATCCGATTCGTCCGCCTCGGCGACCAGAAAATCGCCCGTGCCGCGTCGCGCGTTGGTGCCTGCGGCGTTGAGTTTGCCGCCCACCACGAAGGTGGGGTCCAGCCCGCCTTCTGCCAGCACGCTGGCGACCAGCGAAGTGGTCGTGGTTTTGCCGTGCGTGCCGGCAATGGCAATGCCCTGTTTGAGCCGCATCAGTTCGGCGAGCATCTGCGCGCGCGGCACCACGGGTTTGCATTGCGCGCGGGCGGCGCGTACTTCGGGGTTGTCGTTGCGCACCGCCGAGGAAGTCACCACCACGTCGGCACCAGCGATGTTTTCCGCCGCGTGTCCCTGCGCGATGCGCGCGCCTTGACCTACCAGACGGCGGGTGACGGGCGTGTCCGCCAAATCCGACCCGCTCACCGCAAAGCCCAGCGTCAGCAGCACCTCGGCAATGCCGCTCATGCCCACGCCGCCAATGCCGACGAAATGCACGTGTTTGACCTTGTGCTTCATGTTCGTTCTCCCGCCAGCGCGGCGCACACGTCTGCCACGTCCGCCGCCGCCGAGGTTTTCGCCAACGCGCGCGCACGCGCGGCCATGTCTGCCAGTTTTTCCCGCTGCAAATCGCGCAACTGCGCCGCCAGCGATTCGGCGGTGAGCGCCGTTTGCTGCATCAGCACCGCCGCACCCGCGCGCGCCAGAAAACCGGCATTGGCGCTTTGGTGGTCATCGACGGCAAACGGAAACGGCACAAAAATCGCGCCCAAACCGGCGGCGGCAATTTCCGCCACAGTCATCGCACCGGCGCGGCAAATCACCAGGTCGGCTTCGGCGTAGCGTTCCGCCATGTTGTCGATAAAGGCCGTCACATCGGCCTCCACCTTCGCTTCGGCATAGGCGGCCTGCAAGGTGTCCAGATGTTTGGCGCCCGCCTGATGTACCACCTGCGGGCGCTCTTCGGGCGCGAGCAGCGCCAGCGCGCGGGGCACGGTTTCATTGAGCGCCTGCGCACCCAGACTGCCGCCGACCACCAGCAGGCGCAGCGCCCCTTGCCGCGCGGCAAAGCGCGTCTGCGGCGCGGGCAGCGCGCAGATTTCGGCGCGCACCGGATTGCCCACCCACTGCCCGCCGGGCAAGGTATCCGGAAAGCCGGTGAGCGTTTTTTTCGCCACCCGTGCAAGCACGCGGTTTGCCAGACCGGCGATGGCGTTTTGTTCGTGCAGCACCAGCGGGATACCCGTCAGCGCCGCCATCAGCCCGCCCGGAAAGCTGATGTAGCCGCCCATGCCCAGCACCACATCCGGACGCACCCGGCGCAGCACCTGCTGCGCGGCAAAACAGGCGCGCAGCAAATTCCACGGCAGCATCAGTTTGCGCACGATGCCCTTGCCGCGCAGCGCGGTGAAATTCAGCCATTGCGCTTCAAAGCCGTGCTGCGGCACGAGGCGCCCTTCCATGTTCTGTTCGTTGCCCAGCCAGACCACGCGCCAGCCACGCGCGCGCATCTCTTCGGCCACTGCCAGTGCCGGAAAGATATGCCCGCCCGTGCCGCCGGCCATGACCAGCAGCGTACGGGCGCGTGCAGCAGTGGGGGCAAGGTTGGGCGGCGTCATGTCGGCGGTCTCCCGTTGCGTTGCACTTCGCGCAGTTCCCAGTCAATGCGCAGCAAAATTGCCAGCGCAATGCAGTTGGCGACAATTGCCGAGCCGCCAAAACTCATCAAGGGCAGCGTCAGCCCCTTGGTGGGCAGCAGCCCCATGTTCACGCCCATGTTGAAAAACGACTGCATCCCGAACCACAAACCAATGCCCATCGCCACCAGCGCGGCATAGTGGTTTTCTTTTTTCGCCGCCATGCGCCCGATGGCAAAGGCGCGATAGACCAGCATGGCAAACAGCACGATGACCACCAGCACACCGGCAAAGCCCAGTTCTTCGGCAATCACCGAGAGGATGAAATCGGTGTGCGCCTCAGGCAGGTAAAACTGCTTTTCGATGCTGCCGCCCAGCCCGACGCCCAGCCACTCGCCGCGCCCGAAGGCAATCAGCGCGTGCGAAAGTTGATAGCCGCGCCCGTAAGGGTCTTCCCACGGGTTCATGAACCCAAAGAGGCGGTCGCGCCGATAGGGCGAAAGCCAGATGAGCAAAGTGAACGCCACACCCGCCAGCACCATCAGCAAGGCAATCAGCCGCATGTTGATGCCGCCCAGAAAGAGGATGCCGAAGGCGATGCAGGCAATCACCACCAGCGCGCCGAAATCGGGTTCCAGCAGCAGCAGCACGCCCACCGCCAGCACCGCCAGCAGCATCGGCAAAAAGCCGCGCTTGAGGCTGCTCATTTCCGCCATTTTGCGGGTGGTGAAATCTGCCGCGTAGAGGGCGGCGAAAATTTTCATGAATTCCGACGGCTGCATGTTGACGAACAGCAGCGGAATCCAGCGCTGCGAACCATTGACCGAACGACCAATGCCCGGCACCAGCACCAGCGCCAGCAAAAACATGCCAAACAGGAACAGCCGCCCGGAATTTTCGCGCCACTTGGCCATCGGCACGCGAAAGGCCGCCAGCGCAAAGACCATGCCGACGAACATGTACAGCGCATGGCGCACCAGATAGTAATGCGGCACATGGCCGGTGGCGCGGCTGGCTTCTGCCGTGGCGATGGAGGCGGAATAGACCATCACCAGCCCGTAGAGCAGCAAACCAATGGCAGAAATCAGCACCCACGGGTCCAGTTCGCAGGGCGTGTCACTGCGCACCGGCATCAGCCGTTCGGCAGCGCGGCGCGTATCCAGCCCGTTGCCGGGCTGCGCGCGGCCAAAGCGTTCCCCCCAGAAGTTGCGCACCCCACTCAATGCCATGGCGCACTACTCCCCTGCCCTGCCACGCTGCGGGCACATTTGCTGAATTCGTCGCCGCGCTGGGCGTAATTGCGGAACATGTCGAAACTGGCACACGCCGGCGAGAGCAGCACCACATCGCCCGGCTGCGCCATGGCACCGGCCTGGGCGACCGCCTCATTCATATCCAGCGCCTGCACCAGCGGCACACGGGTATCTTTCAGGGCGCGCGCCAGAATCGGCGCATCCTGCCCAATCAGCACCACGGCGCGGGCGTGGCGAGAAGCGGCGGCGGCCAGCGGGGCAAAATCCTGCCCCTTGCCCTGCCCGCCGGCAATCAGCACCACGGGTGCCTGCACGCTGCCCAGCGCTGCCACGGTGGAGCCAACATTGGTGCCTTTGGAATCGTTGATATAGCGCACGCCGCGCGCATCGGTGGCGACCACCTGGGTGCGGTGCGGCAGCGCCTGAAACATGCGCAGCGCGGGCAGCATGGCGTCCATCGTGCCGCCAATGGCGCGCACCAGCGCCAGCGCGGCCATGGCGTTGGCAGCGTTGTGCAAACCGCTCAGCGCCATCTCATTGAGCGCCAGCAAACGTTCTTCGCCGCACCAGATGGCAGCGTCGCGCAGACCAAAATCTTGTGCCGTCTGCGGCACCTGCAAGCCAAAGGAAACCACCTTGTCCGCCGACGGGCGCATCGCCATGACGACCTCATCATCGCGGTTCAAGACCGCGCATTTTGCGTCGGCGAAAATTTCCGACTTGATGCGCGCATAGGCTTGCACGGTAACGTGGCGGTCAAGATGGTCTTCGCTGATGTTGAGCACTGCGGCAGCGTCCGCGCCCAGCGCCGGCGCGCCTTCCAGTTGGAAGCTGGACAATTCCAGCGCATAGCAATCGGGCAGCGGCTGACCGGCATCTTCGCGCGCCATCCAGACCTTGAGCATCGACGGGCTGATGTTGCCCGCCGCCACCGCGTCAAAGCCGCAGGCGCACGCCAGCGCCGCCGTCAGCGCCGTCGTCGTGGTCTTGCCGTTGGAGCCGGTAATGGCCAGCAGGCGCGGTTTTTCATCGCGTTCGGCCAGCGCTTCGATGAACAGCGCCAACTCGCCTTTCACCGGCACGCCGTTGTTGCGCGCGCTCATCACGATGTCTTCGCGCGGGTCGATGCCCGGACTCAGGCACAGCAAGTCCACGCCGTCGAGCAAGTCGGTTGAAAACGGCGTGCCAAAGCGCCCTTTGACGCTTTTATCCAGCAGCGCGCGTCCGGGCGGGTCGGCGCGCGTGTCGGCCACGCGCACGCGCGCGCCCGCACGCAAACACCAGCGCGCCATCGCCAGACCGGATTCGCCCAGTCCCAGCACCAGCACGCAGCAATCTTTCAGTTCCCGCATTCTTGCCTCACCGCAGTTTCAGGGTCGACAGACCAATCAAGACCAGAATCAGCGTGATAATCCAGAAACGCACGACCACTTGCGTCTCTTTCCAGCCGCCCAGTTCAAAGTGATGGTGCAGCGGTGCCATGCGGAAAATCCGCTTGCCGCCGCTGAGTTTGAACCAGCCGACCTGCAACATCACCGACACCGCTTCGGCAACGAACAGCCCGCCCATGACGAAGAGCACGATTTCCTGACGCACGATGATGGCCACCGTGCCCAGCGCCGCGCCCAGCGCCAGCGCGCCCACGTCGCCCATAAAAACCTGCGCCGGATAAGCGTTGAACCACAAAAACCCCAGCCCCGCGCCGCAAATGGCGCAGCAAAACACGGCCAGTTCGCCCACCCCGTCGATGTACGGAAAGCCCAGATAGCGGGCAAATTCCACGTGCCCGCTGACGTAGGCAAAAATCGCCAGCGCCCCCGCGACCATGACAACCGGCATGGCCGCCAGCCCATCCAGGCCGTCGGTGAGGTTGACCGAATGGCTGGTGCCGTTGATGACCAGATAGGAAAGAATCACAAAGCCGGTCAGCCCCAGCGGATAGGCGACGCTTTTGAAAAAGGGCACAAGCAGTTCGGTTTGCGCCGCCCCGCCCGTGGCACCCAGATAGAGGGCGGCGACCAGCGCGATGAGCGAAGTCCAGAAATACTTCCAGCGGCTGGCCAGCCCGTTGGGGTCGCGATGCACCACCTTGCGCCAGTCATCCACCCAGCCCACGGCACCAAAGCCCAGCGTGACCAGCAGCACAATCCACACCAGCCGGTTGCTCAAATCGCCCCACAGCAGCGTAGTGACCGCAATGGCAAGCAACACCAGCACGCCGCCCATGGTGGGCGTGCCGGTTTTGCTCAAATGCGTTTGCGGGCCATCGTCGCGCACTGCCTGACCAATCTTTTTCGCCGTCAGCCAGCGAATCACCGCCGGACCACAAAACAGCGCAATCAGCAGCGCGGTGAGCATCGCCAACACCGCGCGCAACGTGATGTAGCCAAACACATTGAAGGCGCGAATTTCTCCGGACAGGGCGACCAGCAACTTATAGAGCATGGCAAGTTTCCCCGCGCTCTTGCCCGGCCAGCGCCTGCACCACGCGCTCCATGCGCATCGAGCGCGAACCTTTCACCAGCACCGCGCAATCGCCATCGAGCACGCGGGCAAGTGCCGCACTCAAACGTTCGTGCGAATCAAAATGGCGCGCGCCTTCGCCGAAATTGTGCGCCGCCACTTCGGCCATCGCGCCCACGGTGTAGAGCGCGTGCACGCCGTGGCTTTTGGCGTAGCCGCCGATTTCGTCATGCACCTGCGCGGCGGCCTCGCCGACTTCGCGCATGTCGCCCAGCACGAGGATTTTCTTGACCTGCGGCGCTTCGCACAGCACGTCGATGGCGGCGCGAGTGGAATCGGGGTTGGCGTTGTAGGTGTCGTCCCACAAGCGCGCGCCGCATTGCAGCTCGTGCAGTTGCAGCCGCCCCGGCACGCCACGGAATTTGCCCAGCGCTTCCACGGCGGCAACCGCGCTCACCCCCGCCGCCGTGCACGCGGCAATCGCCGCCAGCGCATTGCGCACGTTGTGAATGCCCGGCACGTATAGCGTCACCGGCAGGCGCTGCCCGTCCAGACACAGGGCGAAGGTGGTGCAGCTTTCGCGTTCGACCACTTCGCTGGCACGCACATCGGCGGTGTCCGAAAAGCCGAAGGTGCGCGGACGATGACCGGCGGCCATTTTCCACCACAGTTCGGCGTGCGGGTCGTCGGCATTCCACACGGCAATGCCGTCTTCGGTCAGCCCCTTGAAAATTTTCCCTTTTTCCTGCGCCACGTTGAGCACACTGCCCATGCCCTGCAAGTGCGCACGCTGGGCGTTGTTGACGATGGCAACGGTGGGGCGCGCCAGTGCTGCCAGATGCGCAATTTCGCCCGGATGGTTCATGCCCATTTCCACCACGGCGGCGCGGTGCGTGGCGCGCAGGCGCAGCAGGGTCAGCGGCAGGCCGATGTCGTTATTGAGGTTGCCACGGGTAAACAGCACGCCGTTTTCTTCGCCGCTGGCAAACGCCTCGCGCAAAATCGCCGCGCACATTTCCTTGACCGTCGTCTTGCCGTTGCTGCCCGTCACGCCCACCAGCGGCAGCGAAAAACGCATCCGCCAGTGCGCCGCCAGCGCACCGAGGGCGGCGCGGGTGTCTTCGACCAGCAGCAAGGGCAAACCTTCCGGCACCTCTGCCGGAATGCGCGAGACCATCGCCGCCACCGCACCGGCAGACTGCGCGGCGGCGAGAAAATCGTGCCCGTCGAAGTTTTCGCCCGCCAATGCAACAAACAGCGCGCCGGGCTGCAAGGCGCGCGTATCCGTGAGCACCTGCGAAAACAGCGCGTCGCCTTCATGGCGGGCACCCAGCAGCGTGGCGGCTTCACTGATGCGCATCATGACGCCTCTCCTTCTTCGGACGTGGTCTGCATGTGGCGGATGGTCAGCGCCCGGTGCGCTTGCTCAAAATCGGAAAACGGCAAACGCACGCCGCTGATTTCCTGATAGGGTTCGTGCCCCTTGCCCGCCAGCACGATGACATCGTTGGCATTCGCCCCCACGATGACGTTCTGGATGGCAGCGGCGCGGTCCGGCTCGATGCGCACCGCTTGCCCGGCACCTTCCACGATGTCGGCGATGATGCTGTCCGGCGCTTCAAAGCGCGGGTTGTCGCTGGTCACCCAGACTTCATCGGCTTCGCGCACGGCAATTTGCCCCATCATCGGGCGCTTGCCCCGGTCGCGGTCGCCGCCGCAGCCGAAGACGCACACCAGTTTGCCGTCGCGCATTTTTGCCGTCGGTTGCAGCGCGCGCAGGGCGTTTTCCAGCGCATCGGGCGAATGCGCGTAATCAATCACCACCAGCGGCTCGCCCACGCCGCCGACCAGTTGCATCCGCCCTTGCGGCGGCTGCAATTTCGCCAGCACGCCCAGCGCGGCATCAAAGGCCACGCCACGCGCCAGCAGCGCGCCCAGCACGGCAAGCAGGTTGGAAACATTGAACGGTGCCACCATGGAAACGCGCACCGTGCCTTGCTGCCCCAGCCAATGCACGTCAAATTTCAAGCCGGTGGCAAGACCACGGATATTGGCGGCGCGCAGCATCAGCGCCTCGGGCACCTCCGGTGCATCCTCGGCGCAGCTATAGGCCACCACCTGCCGCCCGATGAGCGCCAGACGGCGCGCTTCCTGAAGCCCGAAGGGGTCATCGACGTTAATCACCGCCCAGCCGTTTTTCACCAGCGCAAACAAATCCGACTTGGCCTGGGCGTAGGTTTGCATGTCGCCGTGGTAATCCAGATGGTCGCGCGTGAGGTTGGTGAAAATCGCCAGGTCAAACTGCACACCATTGACCCGCCCTTCGCACTGACCGATGGAAGAGACTTCCATCGCCACCGCGTGCGCGCCTTCGCTGTGCAATTTCGCCAGAAAACGGTGCAATTCGGGGGCGACCGGCGTGGTGTTCGCCGACTCATTCAGCTTCGCTTCCGGCCAGCCCATGCCCAGCGTGCCGATGACGCCGGTGCGTGTTTCCAGCGCATTGAGCGCAATGGCCAGCCACTGGCTGACGGTGGTTTTGCCGTTGGTGCCGGTCACCCCGGCAATCCACAGCCGCTCGGAGGGGCGACCATAAATTTCGTGCGCCAGCCAGCCGGCCAGCTCGCGCAGGCGCGGCACACCAAAGCCCACCACGCCCGCAGGCGGCGTATAGCGAAAACCGTCGCTGTCATCCCACAGCAGCGC